>NZ_JBEXUE010000002.1:0-75608 GCF_040614275.1 Streptosporangium sp. NPDC006013 | reverse complement strand
GTCGACGAGCCGCGCTGCGCCGCCCTGCTGCACGGCGTGCGCGGCGGCGAGCCCGGCGACGTGGACGCCCTGGTCGACCTGCTGGTCAACGTGTCCCGCTTCGTCGAGGCCAATGCCGCGGCCGTGGACGAACTCGAACTCAACCCGGTGCGGGTGCTGCCCGCGGGACAGGGCGTCGTCGCCCTGGACGCGGTGCTGGTCACCACCGGGTCCGTGGAGGCAACCCAGTGATCAAGACCGAAATCGGCCAGACCACCCCGGACCGCATCACCGTCCGCGGCCACGACCTGGCGAACGAGCTGATCGGGCAGATCGACTTCGTCGACATGATCCTGCTCGTCACCATCGGGCGCCGGTGCGAGGGCAACGAGAAGGACATGCTCAACGCCATCATGGTGACCGTCACCGACCACGGGCTCACCCCGAGCGCGCTGGCCGCCCGGCTCACCTACCTCGGTGCCCCCGAGGCGCCGCAGGCGGCGGTGGCGGCGGGCCTGCTCGGGGCCGGCAGCGTGTTCCTCGGCGCCATGCAGGACGCGGCGGTCATGCTCCGCGAGGCCGGCCGGGACCTCACCGAGGACAGCTCGGACGAGGAGGTCGCCAAGACCGCCCGCGAGTTCGCCGCCGCGCGCCGGGCCGCCCGGGCGCCGCTGTACGGGCTCGGCCACAACATCCACGTCGACGGCGACCCGCGGATCCCGGTGCTGCGCGCGGTGTCCGAGCGTAACGGCTACTTCGGTCGGTACTGGCGGCTACTGCTGGCCCTGGACGAGGCCAGTTCCACGGTGTACTCGCGGCGGCTGCCCGCCAACACCGCCGGGGCGGTCGGCGCCATGGTGCTCAGCATGGACCTGCCGTTGCACCTGGCTCGGGGCCTGGCCCTGGTCGGCCGGTGCGCCGGCCTGCTCGGCCACCTCATCGAGGACGAGCAGGCCCCGATCGGCCAGGAGCTGTGGGACCTGGTGCTGCGCCAGGACGAGCGGAACAAGCTGCCCGGGGACCCCCGATGAGGAGTCCGGAGCTGACGAGGAACGCGGACCGGGCGGAGAACCCGGGCCGCCGAGCCGCCGAGGAGTGCCGCCATGTTGCGCACTGACATGAACGAGACCCTGTCCCGGGTGGGGCGGGGCACGCCGATGGGTGAGTTGTTCCGCCGGTTCTGGCTGCCCGCGGTGCTGACCTCCGAAGTCGCCGAGCCGGACTGTCCCCCGGTGCGGCTGCGCATCCTCGGTGAGGACCTGGTCGCGTTCCGGGACTCCGCCGGCCAGGTCGGCATCGTCGCCGCGTACTGCTCGCACCGGCTGGCGCCGCTGTTCTTCGGGCGCAACGAGGAGGGCGGACTGCGCTGCGTCTACCACGGCTGGAAGTTCGACACCGGCGGCCGGTGCATGGAGACGCCCAACGTGCCGCCCGGCGCCCCGGACATCCGCAGGAACGTGGGCATCACCGCCTATTCGGTGCATGAGAGCGCCGGGGTCGTCTGGATCTACATGGGGCCGAAGGAGGTGCAGCCGCCGTTCCCCGCACTGGAGTACGCCAACGTCCCGGCCGAGCACGCGTTCGCCGCCCGCTGGCTGCAGCGCACCAACTGGTCGCAGGGCATGGAGGGCGAGATCGACAGCTCGCACATCAGCTGGCTGCACCGCGACTTCGACAAGAACACCACCAAGCAGAAATCGACCGGCGCGCAGATGTCCAGCGACGCCGCCCCGCACATCGAGCTGCGGCAGACCGAGTACGGCCTGGTCTACGGCGCCCGCCGCGAGCACGAGGGTCAGTACCTGTGGCGGGTCACCCAGTTCATCCTCCCGATGTTCAGCCTCATCCCGCGGGCGCCGGGCGACTTCGTCGCGGGTGGCGGCCGGGCCTGGGTGCCGGTCGACGACAACCACACCACCGTCTTCACCTTCGGCTACCGGGTCGACCAGCCCATCGGCCAGGAGGAACTGGACACCTACTACAACAGCGGCGCACTGTTCCCGCCGCGGATGGAACGCGGCCGGTACGCGCTGCCCGACGGGTACGCGATCGACACCTGGCTCCCGCTCGCCAGCAAGGAGAACGACTACCTGCTGGACCGGGAGATGCAGCGCACCGTCAACTTCACCGGCATCTGGGGCGTGCACGACCAGGACCGGGCGCTCGCCGAGAACTCGCGCAGCATCGGCGGCGCCGACCCCGGCATCATCGACCGGTCCGCCGAGCACCTGGTCAGCTCCGACCGGGCGGTGGTCGCCGCCCGGCGGATCCTGATCAACCTCACCGACGCGCTGAAGAAGGGCGTGGAACCGGCCGTCGTCGCCGACCCGGACGCGTTCGGCGTCCGCGCGATCAGCAAGCTCACCCCCATCGCGAGCTTCGACGAGTTCATGGCGGCCTATGGCGAGGAGACCCGGGCGACCGGCGTGTGCCGGCCGGTCCCGGTCGAGTAGGGGCCGGCGGATGAGCGCACGCACGCTCGGTCTCGGCCTGGTCGGGCTCGGCCTCGCCGGAGGTGTGATGGCGTCGGCCGCCCGCACCCACCCGGGCATCCGGCTGGCGGGGGCGGCCGACCCCGACCCCGCGCTGAGGGAGCGGTTCGCCGACGCGGAGGGGCTGCCGGCCCATCCCGGCATCGAGGGGCTGCTGGCCCAGCCCGACGTGGACGCGGTGTACGTGGCCACGCCGCACCAGTTGCACCGCGAGCACACCGTCGCCGCGGCCCGGGCCGGCAAGCACGTCGTCGTCGAGAAGCCGATGGCGCTGACGGTCGCCGACTGCGACGCCATGATCGGGGCGGCCGGGGCGGCCGGCGTGGTCCTGGTCGTCGGGCACACCCACGGGTTCGACCCGGCGGTGGCGCTCATCCGGGACCTGGTCGGCTCCGGCGGGTACGGCCCGCTCGGCATGATCGCGCTCTGGAACTACACCGACTTCCTGTACCGGCCGCGCCGTCCCGAGGAGCTGGACAGCGCCCGCGGCGGTGGCATCCTGTACAACCAGATCCCGCACCAGGTCGACATCGCCCGCACCGTCGCCGACCGGCCGGTGCGCTCGGTGCGCGCCACCGCCGCCATGCTCGACCAGGACCGCCCCACCGAGGGGGCGTGCGCCGCGCTGATCGAGTTCGAGGGCGGTGCCGTCGCCAGCCTGGTGTACAGCGGCTACGACCACTTCGACAGCGACGAGCTGCACGGCTGGATCGCCGAGGGCGGGGGCCCCAAGACACCCGCGCACGGTGCCACGCGGCTCCGGCTGGCCGGGCTCACCCCCGAGCAGGAGCGGCGGTCGCGCACCGCCGACTTCGGGTACGGTGCTCGCTCCCCGCTGCCCCCGCCGCACCAGCCGCACTTCGGCGAGCTGGTGGTCACCTGTGCCGGCGCCGATCTGCGCTGCTCGGCGGACGGCGTCACCGCCTACACCGACCGCGGCGTCGAGCAGCTGGCCGTGCCGCAGACGCCGTGGTGGCCGGGCCGGGGGGACGTCCTGCAGGAACTGGTGGACGCGGTCGTGCACGACCGGCCCGCCCAGCACGACGGCGCGTTCGGCCGGGAGACCGTCCGGACCTGCCTGGCCATCGCCGAATCCACCCGCGAGCGGCGCGAGGTCTTCCTCAGCACCCAGGAGGTGTCCACCCATGTCCCAGTCCGCTGAGCCCCTGACGGTCCGTGTGCAGGCGGTGCGCTGGGAGGCCGACTCGGTCCTCTCCTACGAGTTCCGCAGCCCGGATGGGGCGGCGCTGCCGCCGTTCACCGCCGGCGCCCACATCGACATGCACCTGGGCAACGGCCTGGTGCGCGGCTACTCGCTCTGCGGTGACCAGGCCGAGACCGACCGCTACGTGGTCGCGGTCAACCGCGACCCGAACAGCCGCGGCGGCTCGGAGTGGATCCACGCCAACGTGCACGCGGGCGAAACGATCACGGTGTCCGCGCCGCGCAACAACTTCCCGCTGGCCGAGGACGCGGAGCACAGCGTGCTCATCGCCGGCGGCATCGGGATCACGCCGATGCTCGGCATGGTGCGTCGGCTGGCCGCACTCGGCCGTGACTGGACGCTGTACCTGGCGGTGCGCGCTCGTGGCCAGGCGGCGTTCCTGGACGAGCTGACCCGGCTGGCCGGTGGCCGGCCCGACCGGGTGCGATTGCACGTCGACGACGAGAACGACGGGGCCTTCCTGGACATCGAGGCCGTGGTCGCCACGGCGGGCGACACCGCGCACCTGTACTGCTGCGGGCCGGTGCCGATGCTGGAGGCGTTCGAGAAGGCCACCGCGGGGCTGCCGCCGGAGCGCCGCCACCTGGAGTACTTCGCGGGCAAGGACGACGTGGCCACCGAGGGCGGTTTCGAGGTCGAGCTGACCCGCACCGGGATCACGCTGACCATCCCCGAGGGGTCCACCATCCTTGACGCGGTGCTGGAGGCCGGGGTGGACATGCCGTACTCGTGCGGCGAGGGCGTCTGCGGCTCCTGCGAGACCCGGGTGATCTCCGGCACGCCCGACCACCGGGACCTGATCCTCACCGACCAGGAAAGGGAGGCCGGCGAGACCATGATGATCTGCTGCTCCGGCAGCAGGAGCGCCCGGCTCGTCTTGGAGCTGTGAACGGGCCCGCGGGCGGACCGCGACCGACGAGCCGATGAGCCGACAGGGCCGACAGGGCCGACAGGGCCGAAAAAGGAGGAACGAGTGGCTGAGATCGTGCTGGGCATCGGCACCTCGCACAGCCCGCTGCTGGCCATCGAGCCCGCGCTGTGGGCCGAACGCGCCAAGGACGACCACCGCAAGCAGGAGCTGTACCTGGCCGACGGCCGGGTGGTGTCCTACGCGGAGCTGGCCGAGGAGACCGGCGGCCGGTACGCCGGCCGGGCCGTGCCGGAGAACTTCGAGAAGCAGGCGCAGCAGGCGCAGCAGGCGCTGGACCGGCTGGCCGCGGCCATCGCCGGGGCCGAGCTGGACGCCCTGGTCGTCATCGGCGACGACCAGGAGGAGCTGTTCAGCCGGGCGCACATGCCGGCGATCGCCGTCTACAACGGCCCGGAGATCGTCACGCACCCGAAGAACGAGGTCAATCCGAACCTGCCCGGCTGGTACCAGGAAGCCAATAAAGGCTACAAAATGGACGCGGTGCACCGCCATCCGGTCGCCGCCGACCTGGCCGACGGCCTGATCGAGGGGCTGATCGAGGCGGGCGTGGACGTCGCGGTGGCCAGCGAGGTGACCGACCCGCACCGGGCCGGCTTCGGGCACGCCTACGGCTTCGTCATCGACCGGCTCTGCGGCGACCGGCCGATCCCGATCCTGCCGGTCATGCTCAACACCTACTTCCCGCCCAACGTGCCGCGGCCCGGCCGCTGCTACGACATCGGGCAGGTCATCGGCCGGACCCTGGCCGCGCTGCCCGGCGGACAGCGGGTCGGCGTGGTCGCCTCCGGCGGGCTGACCCACTTCGCGGTCGACGAGGACCTCGACCGGCTGCTGCTGGCCGCCCTGGAGACCGGGGACGTGGCCGCGCTGCGCGCGCTGCCGCCGTCCGGCCTGCGCTCCGGCAACTCCGAGATCCTCAACTGGATCATGACCGCCGGGGCGGTCGACGGCCTGACCGTGACCGACTCCGAGTACATCCCGGTCCAGCGCACCCCCGCCGGGACCGGCATCGGGCTCGCCTTCCTCGTCTGGCGGCCCGTCCCCTCCGCACCCGGGAGTTCCCTGTGATCATCGACGCGCACGGCCACCTCATCACCCCGCCCGCGGTCTTCGCGGTGCGCACGGTCCTGCAGGCATCCAACGGCCAGCACTCCAAGGAGTGGTACCTGAACCGGTACGTCCGGGACGAGGAGATCACGGCCTCCGCCGACAAGGGCGTCCGGCTGATGGACCAGGTCGGCACCGACGTCCAGTTCATCTCACCGCGGCCGTTCGTGCTGATGCACTCGCACCCGGTCGTCAAGGACGTGCGGCTCTGGGTGGAGCTGCAGAACGACCTCATCCACCGCACCGTCTCGCTGCACCCGGACCGCTACCGCGGCATGGCCGGACTGCCGCAGGTGACCGGGCAGCCCGTCGAGATCGTCTTCGACGAGTTGGAGCGCACCATCGGCGAGCTGGGCTTCGTCGGCGTGCTGCTCAACCCCGACCCGGACGAGGGCGGCGGCCGGTCGCCGCGGCTGTCCGACCCGTACTGGTATCCGCTGTGGGCCAAGCTGGTGGAGCTGGACGTGCCCGCGCTGATCCACAGCGCCGGCTGCCGCGGCCGGGAGACCTACGACGAGCACTTCGCCACCGAGGAGAGCCTGGCGGTCACCTCGCTGGTGCACTCCGAGGTGTTCGACCGGTACCCCGACCTGAAGATCATCGTCAGCCACGGCGGCGGCTCCATCCCGTACCAGATCGGCCGCTGGCGCGCGCACTGGTGGCTGGACCTGGCGACCAAGAAGAAGCACATCGCGCAGTACTTCCGCGACCTGGAGCACGCCGGGATGAACGGCGAGCCGCTGCCGGACGCCCCGGCCGACCTGACCAGCTTCGACGACGCGCTGCGGCAGCTGTGGTTCGACACCGACGTGCACAGCTCCCACTCGCTGGAGCTGCTCTTCCGCACCGTCGGCACCGACCGCTGCCTGTTCGGCACCGAGCGCCCCGGCAGCGGCGGCGCGATCAACCCGGCGACCGGCCGCTCCTTCGAGGACTTCAAGTACACCATCGACCGCATCGACTTCCTGACGGACGAGGACCGCGCCCTGATCTACGAGGGCAACGCCCGCCGCGTCTTCTCCAGGCTGGCCCGGTGACCGCCGCGACGACCGGAGCGGTCACCGCCGAGCTGGTCCGGGAGGCCGCCGCGCTGCCCGCGGCCACCCTGCACGAGGCCGCCGGGAAGATCGGCGCGCTGCCCGCGGCGATCGGCCCGGTCCGCCCCGGCATGCGGGTGGCCGGCCCGGCACTGCCGGTGCTCAGCCCGCCCGGGGACAACCTGTGGCTGCACCGCGCCATCTACGCGGCCGAGCCCGGCGACGTGCTGGTGGTGGCCTTCGGTGACGGGTCCGACCCGCTGGAGTACGGTCACTGGGGCGAGGTCATGGCGGTCGCGGCTCTGCACCGCGGCATCGCCGGCCTGGTCACCTCCGGCGGCGTCCGGGACGGCGACCAGATGGCCGAGCGCGGCTTCCCGGCGTTCGCGCCGTCGCTGTGCATCCGCGGCACCGGCAAGGATCCGGACGGCCGCGGCTCGGTCGGCGCGCCGGTCCGGATCGGCGGCGTGACCGTGCACCGCGGCGACCTGGTGGTGGCCGACGGCGACGGCGTCGTGGTGCTGCCCGCGGCGGAGGCCGCCGGGGCGGTGCGGGCCGCGGCCCGGCGCGAGGCCGCCGAGCAGGAGATCTTCGACAGGCTCGCCGCCGGCGAGACCAGCCTGGACGTCTACCGGCTGCCCGGCGAGGGGGAGTCGTGAGGCGGCGCAGCGTCGTCGTCCCCGGCCTGGAGCACGGGACGAACCCCATCCCGGCGGCCTCCCGGGTCGGCCCGCTGCTGGCCACCGGAGGTGTCCGCGGCGTCGATCGGGTGACCGGCGAGCTGCCGGCGGACGTCCCCGGCCAGGTCCGGCACGCGTTCGCCAACCTGCGGGCCGTGCTCGAGGCCGGTGGCGGCAGCACCGGGGACGTGGTGCACGTGACGGTGTTCACCGCGGCCGACGTGCGGGCCGCGGTGAACGAGGAGTGGGTCGCGATGTTCCCCGACCCGGCCTCCCGGCCCGCTCGGCACCTGATCCGGCACGACCTGCCGGGCGGGATGCTCGTGCAGCTGGAGGCCACGGCGTACGTGACGGAAGGAGAGACGGATGGGTGACGACCTGGTGGCACGGCTCGGCGTGCTGGACACCTGCGCGGTGTCGGACGCGATGGACCGGCTGGGCGTGGCCGGGGCCGTGCCGGGCCTGGCCCCGCTGACCGGGCACCGCCGCATCGCGGGACGGGTCACCACGGTGCAGCTGGGCGACGCGGCCGACACGCCGCCGAGCGGGCGGCATCTCGGCACCGCCGCCGTCGAGGCGTCCGGGCCCGGTGACGTCATCGTGGTCGAGCACGGGCGGACCGACGTGTCCGGCTGGGGCGGCATCCTCTCGCTGGCCGCGGTCGGCCGCGGCGTCGAGGGGGTGATCGTGGACGGCGCCTGCCGCGACGTCGACGAGAGCCGCGAGCTGGGACTGCCACTGTTCGCCCGCGCCGCCGTCCCGGTCACCGCGCGGGGCCGCGTGGTCGAACGCGACTGGAACGTCCCGATCACGGTCGGCGGGGTCGGCGTGGCACCGGGTGACCTGGTGATCGCCGACGGCAGCGGGGTGGTGTTCCTGCCCGCGGCGCGCGCCGGGGAGATCCTCGCCGCCGCCGAGCAGGTCGCCGAGCGGGAACGGGCGATGGCCGAACAGGTGAGGGCGGGCGTGCCCGTGTCCCAGGTGATGGGCGCCCGCTACGAGACGATGCTGCAGGAGAACCGATGAGCACCACCACGACCACCGCGGCCGACGCCGCGACCACCGCCGCGCTCAAGGCGCTGAGCTGCACCGACGTCAGCGACGCGATGGACCGGCTGGGCATCGCCGGGCACTGCCTGGGCATCATGCCGCTGGACCGTTCGTTCCGGCTGGCCGGCCGCGCCTGGACGCTGCGCTACGGTCCGGTGGGCCGTGATCCCGGCACGGTCGGCGACTACATCGACGACCTCGGCCCCGGCCAGGTCGTGGTGCTGGACAACCAGGGCCGGCTGGACGCCACCGTCTGGGGCGACCTGCTGACCTACACGGCGATCCGCAACGGCGTAGAGGGCACCGTCATCGACGGCGTGTGCCGCGACGTCGACCGCTCGGTCACCACCGGCTACCCGGTCTTCTCCCGCGGCAACTGGATGCGCACCGGCAAGGACCGGGTGCGCGTCGAGGAGATCGGTGGCCCGGTGTCCGTCGGCGGCGCCCGGGTCGAGCCGGGCGACTGGCTGCTGGGCGACGGCGACGGCGTACTGTGCATCCCGGCGTCCCGGGTGCACGAGGTGGTCGCCGTCGCCGAGGAGATCCGGAACGCCGAGGAGCGGATCCGCGATGCGGTGCAAAACGGCCGCTCGCTGCGTGCCGCTCGCGAGGACGTCGGCTACCACCGCCTCCAGACGAGGCGCTGAGGCCGTCGGCGTCCCGGGCCCCGGGACGCCGCGGCACCGTGGTGGAACCGCCGCCCGGCTGCTTTCCGGAGCGGGGCTGATGTTGTGAGACAAGGCAGGGTGAGATGAGAATCAGCGTCGATCTGGACCGGTGTGTCTGCACCGGCACGTGTGTGTTCGTGGCACCCCAGGTGTTCGCGATCGAGAACCACAGCGAGCTCGTGGTGCTCCGGCCCGAGCCGGACGAGTCCCTGCGCGACCTGGTCCTCGACGCCGAGGAGCAGTGTCCCACCGGTGCCATTCAGGTCACCGGCTGACGACCGTCCCGCCCTGACCCGTCCGCCTGGGCGGGTCAGGCGCCGCGGCCGAAGACGGTGTCGCGGACCTCCAGGACGATCTTGAGCAGCCGGCTCTCGTCGGCCTGGATCCGGTCGGAGGGGCCGATGATGCCCAGACCGACGACCTCGTCCCCGACGCTACCCGAGACGGCGAAGGAGCTGACGCCGACCGTGCCCTCGTCGACGGACCGGAACCAGCCGAGCTCGCGGTGCCTGCGCACCTCCTCCTCCAGCTCCCGGGGGTTGGTCTTGGTGTTCTCGGTGAGCCGGGGGAGCGGCTTGAGACGCAGCAGCCGACTCAGGTCATGGTCGTCGAGCCCGCTCAGCAGCGCCTTCCCGATCGCGGTGCCGTTGATCGTGAACGTGTCGCCGACCTCCACCACGTACCGCAGCCGGTGGCCGCCCTGCGAGACCGCGACGATCTTTATCCGGTCCCCGGTGAGCACCGCGCACGAGGCCGTCTCTCCGGAGCGCTGCGCGAGCAGGCCGCTCGCCTCCGCGCCGAACGCCGACAGCGCGTCGTTCTCGGAGATGGCGGTCGCGGTGGCCAGCAGCCGGCCGGTCGGGTAGAAGCGCCGCGTCGTCGCGGTGCGGCTCACGTAGCCCAGCTCGTGCAGCGTGTTCAGTAGATCGGAGCTGCTGCTCTCCGGGATGTCCAGCAGGCGGGCCACCTCGGACTTGGTGAGCTCCCGCTTCTCCCGCGCGAAGATCTCGAAAAGCGCCATCGCCCGGGCCGCCGCGGGCACGGTGGTGCCGCCGGCCTCCACCGGCCCCCCGCGCGACCGCCGTCCGCGCCGCGCGGATGCGGCCATGTCCCCGGACAGGGCCGGTTCCGCCGCCTGTGCCATTGGCAAACCCTCTCACAGTTTTCGCACACGTAGGCGCTGCGCGACATCCGTCCCTGATACCCAACGGGCGGAAGGCGGCAATCAGATGATCAATGCCGGACGTGTGATAAAGGTAGAAAAGCCGCAAACCGCGTCCGCCGCCGGTTCGATCGGCGGTGCCGCCGGGCGCCGTCGGCCACGGGTGACCGAATGGCGCGCCAGCCGGTGTGAAGCAT
Source organism: Streptosporangium sp. NPDC006013 (assembly GCF_040614275.1). Lineage (NCBI taxonomy): Bacteria > Bacillati > Actinomycetota > Actinomycetes > Streptosporangiales > Streptosporangiaceae > Streptosporangium > Streptosporangium sp. NPDC006013. Next base: position 65,080 of record NZ_JBEXUE010000002.1, on the reverse strand, counting down.
GACAAGGATACCGTGATGAGGGCGCCTAATCATCGCCGGAGAACACCGCATAGGCGGATGTCCGCGAATTCTTCGTATCCACCGCCCCGCGCGGATCGTGCGACGGGGGCATGGTCCGCCAGGGCGGTGGATCTTCCGGACTTCCCGGCAGCGACCGTTTCGTCAGGTGACCGGGTACGAGCGCGGAGTGGGGGCGAACGACCCCCGCCGGTTCCGGGAATCACCGGGCCGTCCGGCCCGGTGATTCCCGGAACGGCCGCTACGGCATGAACTTGCCGCCGTTGACGTGGAGTGTCTGGCCGGTGATGAAACTTGCCTCATCCGATGCCAGGAATGCGACGGCGTGGGCGATCTCCTCCACCTCCCCGGTCCGCTTCATCGGAATCCTGGAGGTGTCCAGTGGCGCACCCGCCCGGGCGGTCCCCTCGGTCCGGGTCGGGCCTGGCGAGACCACGTTGACCCGGATCAGCGGGGCCAGTTCCGCGGCCAGCGCCCGGCTCATCCCGAGCACCCCGGCCTTGCTGGCCGAATATGCGATGAGATTCGGATTGGCCATGGAACCGGCGCCGGAGGCGATGTTGACGATGGATCCGCCACCGGTCTCCACCATGCTCCGGGCGGCTTCCCGGCACACCGTGAACGTGCCGGTCAGATTGACGCCGATGACGAGGTTCCAGATCTCGTCCGTGGTGTCCAGCGCGGGTGCGAACGGGAAAACACCGGCGCTGTTCACGACGGTTCCGATACGCCCGTACTCGGCGACCGTGAACTGTATGAGAGAACGTACGTCATCCGGCCGCATGATGTCCGTGCGGACGGCCGAGGCGGCCACTCCGAAGCGTTCACCGCATTCCGCGGCGACCGCCTTCGCATTGTCCGGATCGAGGTCGGCGATGACGAGCGAATCACCGCGCGAGGCGAATTCCAGAGCGATGGCCTTACCGATTCCGCGGCCCCCACCCGTCACCAGTGTCGCGGTGCCCGTTGATTCCGGCACGAGTAATCCTCCATTGTCGAGCGTCCGGTGCCCGGCCGTTCCCGGCCGGGTGGTCGCGGGCGGTCAGGCCCAGCGCACCGGGAGACCGGCCATGCCACGGGTGAGGAACGAGCCGAGCCACTCGACCCGGTCGGTGTTCAGCGCCAGTCGCGGTGCCGCGGCCAGATGGGCGAAGGCCACCTGGGCCTCCAGCCGGGCCAGGCTCGCGCCCAGGCACATGTGGATGCCGCCGCCGAAGGTCGCGTGCCGTGAGTTGCCGCGGCGGATGTCGAACCGATGCGGGTCCTCGAACACCGCGGGGTCGCGGTTGGCCGCCGACAGGATCGCGTACACGTGCTCGCCCTTGTGGATCCGCACGCCGTCGAGTTCCATCTCCTCGGGGGCGATCCGGCACAGGCTGTTACGGGCCGGGCCCTCGTAGCGCAGCATCTCCTCGATCGCGGACGGGATCACGTCCGGGTTCGCCCGCAGGTCGTCGTAGGCCTCGGGGTGGGTGAGCAGCAGGTGCATGCCGTTGGCGATCAGGTTCTTGGTGGTGCTGAACCCGGCCGAGTGCAGCAGCATGCAGTTGGCGATGATCTCCAGGTCGGTGATCTCCCCGGCGGCGGCCCCGATGAGCTGGGAGATGATGTCGGTCCCGCCGGGGTTGGCCCGCCGTTCCTTGATCAGCTCCTCGAAGTACGCGAAGCACTCCGCGGCGGTGGCCTCGCGGCGCGCGGCGACGTCGGCGGGCTGCGCCAGCGGCTCCAGCGAGCCGTGCAGTGCCTCGCCCCAGGCCAGGAAGTCGTCCTCCATGGTCGGGGGGACGCCGACGAGCCGGCAGATCAGCCGCAGCGGCACCTTGTAGGAGAAGTCCTGGATGAAGTCGAACTCGGCCCGGTCGCGCAGCCCGTCGAGCAGCTCCTGGACGATCTCGCTGACGTCCTGCCGGTTCTGCTCGACCGCCCGGGGGGTGAACAGCCGGGAGACGACGGCGCGCAGCCGGGTGTGGTCGGGTGGGTCGCGGAAGGCCAGGCTCTCCAGGAAGATCTGCTGCGTCGGGGTGACGCCCTCCTTGCCGTCCATCTCCTCCCGGCTCCAGCGCCGGTCCTTCACCAGTTGCTGGGTGGCGTCGTAGGACGTCACCAGGATCGGGCCCTGCGCGGTCCGGTAGACCGGCGCGTGCTCACGCAGCCGGTCGAAGAACCGGTAGGGGTCGGTGGTGATCTCTCCGCGGTCGGGATGGTGCGACGTGAGGTAGAGCATCGCCTCCTCGGCGATGCTCCGGCTCTGCGGCGACGCCGCGAGATCGGTTGCCATGCGAGTTCTGGCCTCCTCTGTGTGCTCCGTGCAGGCTCTACGAGGCGGGCACGGCGATTCATCGCCGGTGACGGCGGTCATGCGTGCGGGACCGGCTGGCAGGACGGCCAGCCGGATGACCCTATTGCGAACTTCTGTTGCACTATACGGTATTTCGTGGTGTTGGCCAATGCTTTGGGGATGTCCGTAACGAGCCGGGTGGGCTGCGGGGTCGCCTGTCGGGCGGGGTGCTCCGGGCCGGCGGGCCGGGCGGTGGGAGCTTCGGCAAGGCTGCGACGTCGAAGTTACGGTATCTCGCAGGACTCCACGGATGGGCGTCGCCATTGGTGTGATCGGCGGCATCGGCATGTGGTGTGAGGTTGGACAAGGGATGATTCGACTACAGGTGGCCCTTGCGGCATGTATGCGAAATATCGTAGATTTCCACGAAGTTACACGATTGGCCGATGAGGGCGAGTCGTGACGCTTGAGGATACGTGTGGGTGTGGACCGGCTGACCCCGCCGGGCCGGTTCCCACCGTGGCCGCCGCCGGGCCCGGGCAGCGCCCGCCCGTGGGCCTTCCACGGGACGGCGCATCCGGTACGCATCGGCAGCGGCAGCGACCAGAGAAGGGCATGAGGATGGCGCCACCGACAGAAGAGGCACAGCGGTTCAGCGGGTGGCCGGTCCACGGCGGCCCGCCGCCCGAGGGCTCGGTGGCCTGGGTGGTCGGGGTGGGGGCGCGGCAGGGGACCGGCGCGGCCGTGGCCCGCCGCTTCGCCGCCGCCGGCCTGCACGTGGTCGTCACCGGCCGCACCAAGGAGAAGGTCACCGCGGTCGCCGAGGACATCGAGGCCGCGGGCGGCCGGGCCACCGCCGTCGTCGGCGACGCCGGCTCCGAGGAGGGCCTGCGCGAGTCGCTGGCGGTCGTCGACGAGCTGGGCACCCTGGCGATCGCCACCTACAACGCCGGCGGCTCGCAGTGGAAGCCCGGCATCCTGGAGATGGACACCGAGTTCTTCGAGTCGGTCTGGCGCACCAACTGCCTGGGCTCCTTCATCACCGGCCGGGAGGCGGCCCGGCGGATGACGGCCTCCGGCGGCGGGGTGATCATGTTCACCGGCTCCGTCTCCGGCCTGATCGCCCGGCCCAAGCTCGCTGCGTACGCCTCGGCGAAGTTCGGGCAGCGCGCGGTGGCCCAGGCGCTGGCCCGTGAGTTCGGCCCGCGTAACGTGCACGTCGCGAACGTGATCGTGCACGGCCCGATCGACGGCGACCGGCTCAACTCGGCGTTCCCGCACGCCAAGGACAGCCGCCCGGCGGACGGCATGGTGGACATCGAGCAGATCGCCGAGACGTTCTGGCAGGTCGCCGTACAGCCCCGGACCGCGTGGACTCAGGAGATGGACATCCGGCCGTACTGCGAGGAGTTCTGATGGCCCCGGGGCCGTACGCCCCGGAGGCGAGGCCCGACTATCCGGGCCGGCTCCGGCTCGACGGCCGCGGGTACGTGGTGCTGGGCGCCGGCGACGGCATCGGCGGCGCGGTCTGCGACGCGATCGCGCAGGCCGGGGGCCGGGTGCTGTGCGCGGACCTGGACGGCGAGCGCGCGGGGAGGACCGCGGCGCGCTGCGGTGGCGAGGCGATGACCGCCGACGTGACCGACCGGGAGCAGCTGACGGCCGTGTTCGATCGGGCCGGGGAGCTGTTCGGCGAGGGCCTCCACGGCATCGTCGACGTGGTCGGGGTCTCCTTCGCCGAGCTGCTGGCCGACGGCACCGAGGAGTCGATGCGCCGCCAGTTCGACCTGGTACTGCGCCACCCGGTGCTGCTCACCCAGGTCGCGATCCCACGGCTGGCCGCCCTCGGGCACGGCAGCGTGGTGTTCATCGGCTCGCTGGCCGGGGCCGCCAACACGCCCCGGCTGGGGCTGTACGGCACGGCGAAGGCGGCCGTGCACCACCTGGCGACGGCCTGCGCGCAGGAGTTCGGGCCCTACGGAGTCCGGACCAACGCCGTCGTCGTCGGCCGGATCCTGGGCTCGGGCGGGACGCCGAACCCGCCGGCGGAGGCGGTGCGCGCCGTGGAGGCGGTCGTCCCGCAGCGCCGCTGCGGCTTCCCCGACGACATCGCCTCGGTGGTGCTCTTCCTGCTGTCGGATCTGGCCGGGTACGTCAACGGCGCGGAGATCCCGGTCGACGGCGGGATCGGCGTGGTGTCCCCGCTGCCGAGCACCCATCCCGCCAACCGCTGACCGTTACCTGTTTACGGTCGGCCGAATACTGGCTGCCAGGCGGCAATCGCCGACCTGGTGCGCCGGATGTATTCCGACTTGTCGTATGACTATGCGAAGCCCTGAAACGATGCCGGGCTCGCAGCCCGAACCGGCGGGTGCGCGGTCGCCCGCGCCCGGCCCGGAAGGAGAACCATGACGGAGACCACTGGAACCGCGGGCACCACGGCCCACCCCTCCCGCGACGCCATCCGGCAGACGGTGCTCGGCTACGTGCGGGGATTGGAGAACTCCGAGTTCGACGCGGTGGCCGACCTGTTCGCCGACGACGCCTTCTACTCCCACCCGCCCTTCGACCCGGACAGCCCGAAGCGGGCCGAGGTCATCGGGCGGGAGGCGGTGCGGGCGCTGCTCAAGGGCAGGCGCGGCACCAGGAAGTGGTTCCACGAGATCCAGACGCTCTTCGTCGCCGACGACCGCTGCCTGATCGAGGGCATCGTCCGGGAGTCCGAGGGCGGGCCGATCCGGTCCTCCTTCGCCGGAGCGGGCACCTTCGACGCCGAGGCCCGGATCACCCGGTGGGTCGCCTACCGCAGCGTGCCCGCCATCGGCGAGTCCCTGGACTGAGACGTGACGGATCCGGGAAGCCGGGAAACGGCGGAGGAAACACCGTGACGGACGAACTGAAAGGCGCCGTCGCCCTGGTCACCGGGGCCAGCAGTGGGATCGGGCGGGCCATCGCCCTCCGGCTCGCCGCCTCCGGGGCCGCGGTGGCGCTGGTCGCGCGCCGGGAGGACCGGCTCCGCGACCTGCGCGATGAGATCACCGGCCTGGGCGGCGGCGCGGTCGCCCTGCCGGCGGACCTGGCCGATCCGGCCCGGGCCGCCGGTGCGGTGGAGGACGCGGTCGCCGCGTACGGACGGCTGGACGTCCTGGTCAACAATGCCGGGGTGATGCTGCTCGGCCCGGCGGCGGACGCGCCGGAGGAGGAGTGGGAGCGCATGCTCGACCTCAACCTCCGCGCCGTGCTGGCGACGACCCGGGCGGCCCTGCCGCACCTGCTGGCCGCGGCGGAGTCCGCGCCGCGCCGGGTGGCCGACGTGGTCAACGTCGGCTCGGTGGCCGGTCGGGGCGCGGGAGCGCGGGCCGGCAACGGCGTGTACGCCTTGACCAAGGCCGGGCTGGCCGCCTTCTCCGAGTCGCTGCGCCAGGAACTGGCCGGGCAGCGGGTCCGGGTGGCGCTGGTCGAGCCCGGTGCCACCGTCACCGAACTGGCCGACCACGTCCGCCCGGAGGTGCTGGCCGAGCGCAGGAAGGCGATGGGTGACATCGTCCGGTTGTCCGCGGACGACGTCGCCGACGCCGTCGGGTACGTGGTGACCCGCTCCCGCGAGGTGGCGCTGAACGGGATCGTGATCCGGCCGACCGCCCAGGTGTGATCGGCCGCCCCACTGGCCTTTATAACGAAATATCGGATAGATTTACGAAAGGTCGTGATTATATGTCGATCGCGGCCGGCTGGAGGGTGGAACGTGGAGCGTGACGAGACGACGGGCACCGGGCTGCCGGTGTCGGAACCGCCCGTGCCGGAACCGCCCGTGCCGGAACCGCCGGGGCAGGGGCTGCCCCTGGCGGGGCTGAAGGTCGTCGACTTCTCCGAACTGGCCCCCGGCCCGTTCCTGACCCGGTGCCTGCGCGACCTGGGCGCCGAGATCGACAAGGTGGAACGCCCGGCCAGGGACGGCGCCTTCTCCACCCACCCGGGCACCTACCGGGTGCTCAACGACGGCAAGCGGATCCACGTCCTGGATCTGAAGACCCCGGACGGCCTGGCCCGCGCCGAGGAACTGGTGGCCGGGGCCGACGTGCTGGTGGAGGGCTTCCGCCCGGGCGTCATGGACCGGCTCGGCCTCGGGTACGGCACGCTCGCCGAGCGGCACCCCGGCCTGGTCTACGTCTCCATCAGCGGCTTCGGGCAGGAGGGGCCGCTGAGCCGGATACCCGGCCATGACCTCAACTACCTGGCCGCCTCCGGGCTGCTCGGCCTGATGGGCGAGCTCGACGGCCCGCCCGCCCTCGGCGTCGGCGCCCCCGTCGGCGACCTGCTGGGGGCGGTGTACGCGCTCAGCTCCACCCTCACCGCACTGCTCGCCCGCAAGGACACCGGCCGGGGCCGTCACCTGGACGTCTCCATCACCGACTGCCTGATGCACGGCATGAACATGGTGATCGGCCAGCTCCAGGCCGACGGCCGCGCTTCGCTGCGGGAGGCCAGGGAGGCGGTCTTCACCCGCCCGGCCTACGGCGTCTTCGAGACCGCCGACGGCGAGTACCTGAGCATCGCCGCCCTGGAGGAGCACTTCTGGCAGCGCACCGTCGCCGCCCTCGACCTGGACCTGTCCGGCCTGGACACCGCCACCCTGGGGGGCCGGCGCCGCGACACCCGCGAGATCAACGCCAGGATCGCCGCGGTGGTGCGCGGCCGGGACGCCAAGTCCCTGATCGAGACGCTGGAGGCCGCCGACGTCCCGGTGATGCGGGTGCTGTCGCCGCTGGAGCTGGCGGACTCCCCGCACGCCAGGGAGCGCGGCCTGTTCACCTCCGTCGGTGACATCGGCTACGTCCGCTTCCCGGTGCGGATCGGCGACGAGGCCTAGGAGGAATCGACGTGGACTTCCGACTGGACGAGACGGCGGAGACCCTCAGCGGGCTGACGGGCGGTCTGCTCGCCCGCGGGCTACCGGACGAGCGGATCGCCTCGGCCGAGTTCGAGGCCGCCGGGTACTCCGAGGAGGCGTGGCACAGCCTGGCCGGGGCCGGCGTCCTGGAGGCGTTCCTCCCCGAGGACCTGGGCGGCACCGACGCCGACGCCGTGGTGCTGGCCGCCGTGCTGCGGCAGGCGGCCCGGTACGGCGGCATGGTTCCGGCGCTGCCCGTGCTGGCCTACGGCCTGCACACCCTGGCCAGGTACGGCGGCACCGGGCACCGGGACCTGCTGGGGAGCGTGGCCAAGGGCGGCGCCCTGGTGACCGGCGCGGTCCGCGGGCCCGGCGGCGGCCGGGCCCTGGACACGGACGTGACGGCCGAGCCGTACGACGGCGGCCACCGGCTGACCGGGGTGCGGACCCACGTCCCGTTCGGCGCGCAGGCCGAGGCGATCCTGGTCCCGGCGCGGATCACCAGCGGACCGGAGGACGGCACCGTCGGGGTCTTCGTGGTGGACGCCGCCGCCCCGGGGCTGGCCGCCGCGGCGCACCCGGTCACCGACCACGTGCCCACCGCCCGGATCGCCCTGGACGCGGTGGCGGTGCCCGGACACGCACTGCTGGGCGGGCCGGCCCTGGCCGCCGAGGCCGCCGGACACCTGGAGCTGTCCGCGCTGCTGGGGGTGGCCGCCACCGCCTCCGGCCTGCTGGAGCGCGCCATGGAGCTGACCGCCGGGCACGTGAAGGCCAGGAAGCAGTTCGGCCGCGCGCTGGCCCAGTTCCAGGCGGTCACCATGCAGATGGGCGACGTCTTCACGGCGCAGCGCATCCTGGAGAACACCTACCTGGCCGCCGCCTGGCAGCTGGCGGCCGGCCGCACCGCCGAGGCCCGGCGCAGCCTGTCGTCCGCCTGCTACCTGGTCTGCCACGACGCCGTCCCGGCGCTGCTCACCTGCCAGCACCTGCACGGCGGCACCGGCCTCGACATCGACCACCCGCTGCACCGGTACGTCACCGGCGGGCTCGCCCTCGGCCAGTTCCTGGGCGGCACCGAGGCCTGCCTGGACGCGGCGGCCGGCTCCGCCCGGGTCAGCTGAGAGAGGACACCAGCGTGTACATCGACCTGACCCCCGAGGAGCGCGAGCTCCAGCGGGAGGCGGACGCCTACTTCGCCGGCGTGGTGACCGAGCAGGAGCGCGCCCAGCTGCACGAGGACGAGTTCGGCCCCGCGTACCGGGCGGTGTCCCGGCGGCTGGGCCGCGACGGCTGGCTCGGCCTGGGCTGGCCGGAGGAGCACGGCGGCCGGGGCCTCGGCCCGATGGCCGACCAGATCGTGGTCAGCACCGCCTTCCGGTACGAGGTCCCCTACCCGCTGGTCACCGTCTACTCGGTCGGCCCGGCACTCCAGGAGTTCGGCACCCCGGAGCAGCAGCGGGAGTTCCTGCCGCGCATCCTCGCCGGCGACCTGCAGGTCTCCATCGGCTACAGCGAGCCCGGCTCCGGCACCGATCTGGCCTCGCTGACCACCTCCGCCCGGCGTGACGGCGACTCCTACGTCGTCAACGGCCAGAAGATGTTCATCTCCGGCGCGCACACCGCCGACTACCTGTGGCTGGCCTGCCGCACCGACCCCGAGGAGCCGCGCACCCGGGGCATCTCGATCCTGCTGCTCGACACCGCCCTGCCCGGCGTCAGCTGGACGCCCATCCGCACGCTGAACCGCTCGCACCAGGTCAACGCCGTCTACTTCGACGACGTCCGGGTACCTGCGGACCGGCTGATCGGCCGGGAGAACAAGGGCTGGTCGGTGGTGGTCGGCCAGCTCAACTCCGAGCGGTTCATCGTCGGCCCGGCCGGCAAGATCCAGGCACACCTGGACCGGCTCCGGCACTGGGCCGCCGAGACGCCGCTGGGCGGGCCGGGCGGGAGGCGCCGGATGGCCGACCTGCCCGAGGTACGCCGGGCGCTCGCCGAGCTCGACGCGATCGTCACCGCGAACGAGCTGCTCAACTGGCGGATCGTCGCCGACACCGGCACCGGCACGCTGGGCGCCGCCGACGCCTCGGTGAACAAGCTGTACAACTCTGAGCGGCTGGTCGAGGCCGGCGCCCGGATCGCACAGCTGGTGCAGCGGTACGGCGACCCCGCCGACGAGCTGACCGCCGCCGTGCTGCGCGACACCGACCACGCGTTCAAGACCGAGCTGAAGCTGCCGGTCGGCGGCGGCGTCAGCGAGATCCAGCGGGAGCTGATCGCCACCGTGGGCCTGGGCCTGCCCAGGGCGCCCCGATGAGCGCCTCCGGGACCCCCGGCGTCGCCGGGACGGGCGGGACCGGCGCCGGACCCGCGCTGGTCGGGTACGACGCGGACCGCGAGCGCGGTGTCGCGGTGCTGACCCTGGACTCGGTCGCCAACCGCAACGCGCTGTCCCGCCCGCTGCTGGACCAGCTGACCGCACTGCTGCGGCGGGCCGCGGCCGACGACGCCGTCCGGGTCGTCGTGCTGCGCGCCAACGGCCCCTCGTTCTGCTCCGGCGCCGACCTCGCGGCGGTGCGCTCCGGCGCGATGACCCCGATCGTCGAGGGTGTCGTCGAGGTGCAGCGTCTCGTCGTGACCATGCCCAAGCCGGTGGTGGCGCGGGTACACGGCACGGTCCGGGCCGGCGGCCTGGGCCTGGTCGCCGCCGCCGACGTCGCCGTCGGGTCGCTGGAGAGCAGCTACGCCCTCACCGAGGTCCGCCTTGGGCTGGCCGCCGCCGCGGTCAGTCTCACCGTGCTGCCCCGGCTCGGCGACCGGGCCGCCGCCGACTACCTGCTGACCGGCCGGGTCTTCGGCGGAGCCGAGGCCGAGCGGGCCGGGCTGCTGACCCGCGCCGTGCCCGAGGCCGAGCTGGACGTCGCGGTCGACGCGTACCTGGAGGACCTGCTGCTGGGCAGCCCACAGGGCCTGCGCGAGGCCAAGGCGCTGCTCACCGCCCCGATGCGCGCCCGGATGGACGAGTTCGGCCAGGAGATGGTCGACCTGTCCGCGCGGCTGTTCACCTCCCCCGAGGCCAGACGCGCGACCGAGGCCCTGCTGTCCCGGACCCGGCGCCCCCGCTGAGCCCGCCCGCCGGGCCCTTCGCCTCCTGAGGAGTTACCGATGACGTTCGAGCACGAGGAGTCTCGAAGCGGTTCATCACCGGCTCCGGCCTGCCGTTCTCCCTGGTGGCCGTCACCGCTCGCACCGGCTCGGCGCGTGGCGGGCGTGCGCTCCAACGCGCGGCATGGTAGTGGGCGCCGGCCCATCGCAAGCCTGACGGGTCGTTGCCGAGCGGTATCGAGATCTCCCGGGTCTTCGGGCGCAGCCGGGCGCACGCCCGCTGGGGACGCCGTCTGCACCGGCTTGATGCCGATCCGGCCACGGCGCCGCACGTACGGTGAATGTTCGCGCAGCGGCTGGCGGGTGTGAGCAGCGCATGTTGGTGGCGGAGAACGGGATGGGCCGACAGTCCCGGCGGCCCGCGCCCCTGGTCAGCGCTGGTGCGTTGTGAGGGCGGCCATGGCCTTGGCATGCCAGGCAGGGGCGTTGGACGTGGCGAAGATCTCGGACGCCGTCTTCAGATGCTCGATGTGCCGGCCGTCGACGATGTGGCCGAGGGCCAGGTGCACCCGCCCCTCGAAGGTCTTCCCGTTGAGCCGGCGGCCTTGCTCCAGAGCCAGGGTGAGGGTGGCCCTGCCCTGGGCGAGATGACCGGCTGCCACCTCGGTTTCGCCCAGAATGAGTAGCGCTTCGGCTTCCTGGAAGAGGTCGCGCCGCGCGCGAGCACCCCGCACGACGTCGGTCAGGATGTCATGGGCCTCCTGGACACGGCCTTGGCGCAGGTAGGCGTCGCCGAGCGTGCGGCGCAGGTGGAGTTCGAGCTCGGGAATCCCCGAAGGCAACAAGGCGAGCCCTCGTTCGGCTGCGGCCTGCGCCTTGTCGAAGTGATCGCGTCGTTGGTGCAAGGCGCCGAGATGGAACAGCACATACGCAGCGGACGCCAGGTCGCCGAGATCCTCGAAGATCTCGAAGGCCTGCTCGAACGCTGCCAGAGCCGGTTCCCAGTCGGCGAGCACGCGGTAGGCGACGCCGGAGTCCGCCAGAGCCAGCGCGTGTCCGCGCTTGTCGCCGAGGCGCTCGTACAGGTCGACGGCCTCGCTCGCGCATGCGGCCGCGAGTGACAAGTTGCCCATCTGGTGGTGGAGGCCGCCGTGGCTCAGGAGGAGGGCGGCCGTGCCGCGGAGATTGCCCTGCCGGCGGCACAGTTGTAGGGCGAGCTCGTAGTCGGCGAGCTGGTCGTCCTGGTAGCCGCGCCTTTGCCGCAGCATCGAGCTGGTGGCGGTCAGCTCCCAGCACGGTTCGGACCAGCCTGCCCGGGCGGCCTGCTGGGTCATGGCGGAGAGGTTGAGGCGTTCGGCATCGAGCCAGAGCATCGGCTCGGGGACGAGTGCCGCGTGGTTGTCGGGTAACCAGCGTGCGCAGGCGCCTTGGACTTCGTCGATGTCCTCGCCGCGGAAGGTTCTGTCGGCGTGGGCGGTGAGCGCCAGCATGGCTCCGAGGGCGCGGAGGGTGGCCGCGTGCCGTTCCTCTTCCGGCTCGTCCGTCTCGGCGCGTTCGGCGGCGTAGAGCCGCACAAGATCATGGAAGCGAAAGCGTCGCTGCCCGACGCGGTCCACTCCCAAGGGCTGCAGCAGTTGCGCGTCGACGAGGTCATCCAGCAGGGCGTCCGCTTCGAGCAGGTCCGGCTGATCGAGCAGCGCCGCGAGGTGCCAGGCCGCCAGCCCGCCGGGTGCGTCGAGCAGGCTCAGCAGCCGGAAAGCGCGCGTCACCGGTTCGGGAAGGTCGCGGCAGGACAGCTCGAAGCCGCTTCGGACCTGCAGCTCCTCTCCGTTCAGGAGGTCGAGTCGGCGTTGCCGGTCAGTCAGTTGCGCCACCAGCTCCGCGATCGTGCCGGTCCTGCGGCTGGTCAGCCGGGCGGCCGTCAACCGCAGGGCCAGGGGAAGGCCGTCACACAATCGGGCGAGTTGCTCGGCGTCGTTCCGTTCCCGTTCGACCCATGGGGTGCCAAGCACTCCGGCGAGCAGGTCCACGGCTTCTCGGTCGTCGAGGGGCGAAAGTGGAACGGCTGCCGCGCCGTACTCGATGAGGAGGTCTTCCAGCCGGGGCCTGGCCGTGACCACTACGCGGCAACCTCGTGCACCCGGCAACAGCGGTCGGACCTGGGCGGCCGAAGCCGCGTTGTCCAGCAGGATCAGCACCCGCAGCGGGTGCAGGATGCTGCGGTACAGCGCCGTGCGCTCGTCGGTGTCGGCGGGGATCTGCTCGCTGTTGAGGCCCAGCGCGCGCAGGAACCGCCCCAGCAGGTCGTGTGGTGCGACCGGTTCGGCCAGGCGATCGTAGCCGCGCAGGTCGGCGAAGAGCTGGCCGTCGGGGAAGCGTGACAGGTTTCGGTGGGCCCAGTCGAGTGCGAGCGCGGTCTTGCCGACTCCGGCGATGCCGCTTACGATCGCCACCGGTGTCGGGCTCTCGGGGGCGATCAGTCCATCCAGCGCGCGAGCCGCTTGCGCGCGTCCGGTGAAGGCGGAGTTTGGCGGAGCCAACTGCGCCGGTACCACGGCCGACGCCGATCTGAGCGGCCTGACTGGGTACGTCTCCTGACGGAGGATCCGCTGCTGGAGGTCGCGGAGCTCCGGTCCGGGATCGAGGCCGAGTTCATGCGCCAGGAACTCGGCGGCGTCGTGGTAGGCGGCCAGTGCTTCGGCCTGCCGGCCGTCACCCCACAAGGCGGTCATCAGCTGGGCGCGCAGCTTCTCGCGCAACGGGTGGGCGAGAGCCAGCGACTTCAGCTCGGCGACGATCTCGCTGTGGCGCCCCAGGGTGAGTTCGGCGTCGAGGCGCTCCTCGGTCACGGTGAGCCGCAGCTCATCCAGGCGTGCCGCCTCCTCCCGCACGACGGCCAGCGCCTGCAGATCGGCGAAGGCCGGGCCACGCCACATCCGCAGGCTCCGGTCGAGCGTGGCTACCCCGGTGACCAGGTCGCCGAGGTTGATCGTCTGCCTGCCGTGCCGTACGGCCCGCTCGAACTCCAGTGAGTCCAGCGCGTCGTCGTCGACGGCGAGCAGGTAGCCGGAGGCCGCGGTGGTCACCCGCGAGGCGCCGAGCGCCTGGTTGAGCCGGTGGACATAGATGCGCAGGCTCTCGCGTGCGGAGGCCGGCGGAGCTGACTCCCACACGGCCTCGATCAGGTCCGTCGCCGGGACCACGGTATTCGGCCGCGACAGCACTGCGGCCAGAAGACGCCGCACTTTTGGTGGCATCGGCACGACGTCTTCCCGGTATCGCGCCTCCACCGCGCCCAGCACGCTGAACGTCAGCATTGTCACCGCCTTTCCCCACCCGAACCGGCCCACAGATGTCTCACGGATCTCTCACGGCATCCTCACGGCTGCCCGGTCAATATGGGGCCGGTCCGCAGAGATCGTTCTCGAACCTCGACATCGCCGGACTGGATCGAGTGTCGCCGCCCAGGCTCTGCCAGGGCAGTGCTCGTGCCCCAGCCGCCCTCCACCTTTCTCGAACGGAGCCCGATGGAACCGACTCGTGTCAGCCTTCGCCGGTCCTCGCTGATCATCATGAGCTCAGTGCTCAGCCTTGTGGCCGCATCGGTCGTGGTGGCCGCCCCCGCGCATGCCGCGATTGAGACGTGCGCCGTGAATGCCAACTACCAGCAGTACTACTACCCCCGAGCCGGAAACCACGGCACGACCCAGGTCTCCAGGGGCATCGACAAGCTGCGGGTGGCGATCAAGTCGGCCCAGATCCGTCCAGCCGGTGGCTCCGGTTACGACACCCTGGGCTGGGCGCTCCTCGTCGGTGACACCCGGGCGGTCAAGAGCACCGACCGGGTCAAGATCCAGATCTCCGAGAACGGCGGCAACTCCGTGGGCCGCGACTGTGGGTGGTCCGGGCCGCAAGGGTCTCCGACGAAGTTCGCCGTCAGCAGGATGTGGATAACCCGCGCCGACGCCAAGTTCGTGTTCCGCGCCTGCCACGGCTCCACCATCAACAACCTGACGGCTGTCACCTGCACGGCCTGGTGGTAGCCGGTGCGTACCCCGCTCGTGTCCGCCGCGCTCGTTGGCGCCGTGCTCGCGTCGGTGCTGGCCGTGCCGGCCGCACCCCTCACGGCGCCGGCCTCGGCCGCCGTCGAGGAGCCGGTCGGGTCCGTCCCCCCAGACCGGCGGGACGAGATGCTCGGCTCGGGATGGTCGGGCTCCGGCGACCTGGCCTGGACCGCCACGGGCGATTCCACCGGCTTCCACCTTCTGGTCGCCAGAGCCTCCGAGGGCTATCGGTGGCGAACCGCCGCGACGCTGTCCGAGGGCGGCTTCGACACCGACAGGTGGGTCGGCAACGTCTGCCTCACCGGCTCAGCCAAGCGGGCGGTGGTGGCCTACGCGCCACGCCAGTTCACCAACTCCGAGGCGCTCTTCCAGCGTGGCGCGTTCACCGCGCTGGTCGACCTGGAGTCCGGGCGGATCACCAAACTGGGACTGCACGCGAGCCTCGCGTACCACAGCCCGGGATGCGGCGCCGGTGAGAGCGCCGTGTTCAGCCAGGCGGGCGGGAAGGAGAGCACCGCCACCCGGCTGCACCTGGTGGATGCGGCGACCGGCAAGACCGCCGCCCCGGTCGAGGTGCCCGGCCAGGCCACCTCGGCGGTCCCGATGGGGGACTCGATCGTGGCGGTGGCGGGCGACGGCCTGGTGGAGGTCTCCGGCTCGGGGAAGGTGCGCCGGTACGCCCGCCCGGTGGGCACGCCGAGCCACCTGCGTCCGCACCGCGACGGCGGCTTGACCTTCCTCGCCGCCCACGGCGACGACCTGGCGACCGTCGAGCACCTGCCCGCAGGCGGGCAGCGGCCGGAGCGGCTGGCGAAAGGTCCGCTCACCCAGCTGGGCCTGGTGGCGGGGGCCGGCGGCACGGCCTACCTGACCGGCCGCCCCACCGAGGTCGGCGCGTTGCCCAGCCAGGTCGTCCAGGTCGCGGCGGGCGCGCACGACGAGGTCTCCACCGGCGGCGAGCTGTTCTTCTCCCACGCCGACGCGGGCGTGGGCGCGCCGGGGTCCGCCTCACGGGTGACGCTCAAGGCGCGCGTGGCCCGTACCGGAGCCGGCCTCGACTTCACGCTCGTCGCCGGAGGCCCACGGGCCGGGACCGGCCCCCGAGCGGCCGGAGGGCCCGCCCCGCAGACCGACAACCCCATCGAGCCCTGCGCGATCCCGCGCAACGACGCCCGCCGGCAAGCGCTGCAACCGCACTGGAAGCAGGTCGAATGGGCGGTCAACCTCGCCGTGCAGGGCGCGCTCACGACGCCGCGGCCCTCCAACTGGAACCAGTCGGGGCTGCCGTCCTGGTCGCCACAGGGCTTGCTCCCGCCCCTTCAGCTCAAGGGCGGCGGCCGGGTGCCCGCGCAGATCATGCTCGGCATCCTGGCTCAGGAGTCCAACCTGTGGCAGGCGTCCTGGCACGCTCTGGAAGGGGTCACCGGCAACCCGCTGATCGGCGACTACTACGGCAGGCGCGCCTCCGACGACGGCTGGAGCATCCTCTGGCGGGAAGCCGACTGCGGGTACGGCGTCGCGCAGGTCACCACCGGCATGCGCAAGGGCGACCAGGCCGAGACCATCCAGCGGGCCATCGCCCTCGACTACGCCACGAACATCGCCGCGGGACTGCGCATCCTGCAGGACAAATGGAACCAGGTCTACGACCACATCAAGATCAACAACGCTGACCCGGCGAAGCTGGAGAACTGGTTCGCCGCCGTGTGGGTCTACAACAGCGGGTTCCAGCCCGACGCGCGCTTCGGCAACGAGACCGGCTGCCGGCCCAGCCCCACCTGCACCGACCAGTACGGGAACTGGGGCCTGGGCTGGTCCAACAACCCGGTGAACCCCGACTACCCGCCCAACCGCGAGCCGTTCCTGGAGAAGAGCCAGGCCGACGCCGCCAACCCGCAGCGCTGGCCGTACCCGGAGAAGGTCATGGGCTGGGCCGCCCACCCCATTGTCAAGTACGACTTCCGTGACGAGTCAACGCACTCTGGCTATAACCAGGCGTGGTGGGGTGACGTCACCATGCGCGAGGGCGTGAAGCCGCCCCGGACCCTGTTCTGCGACGGCAGCAACTCCTGCACCCCCGCCGCGCAGCCCTGCCTCAGGGAGGACTTCCGCTGCTGGTGGCATAAACCGGTCACCTGGAAGGAGGCCTGCAACTACGAGTGCGGCAACGAGAACATGCGCTTCCCGACCGACTATCCGGAACCGGAGTTCGCCCTCCATCCAGGCGAGGTCGAGCAGAAGAAGATGCCGGTGGAGCACTTCCGGCCCAACTGCGACCCCTACACCACCGGCTTCAACGGGAGCAACGCCGTCCCGGCCGGTTCACTGATCATCGACGATGTGCCCGACACGGTCGCCTCGGTGCGGCCCGGCTGCGGCCGTCGCTTCACCAACGCGGGCTCGTTCGCCCTGGACTTCGCCAAGGACGACGAAGGGCAGGAACGCTCGAAGATCGACTTTCACCAGGCCGGAGGCGGGCTCGGCGGCCACTTCTGGTTCGCCAACACCCGTCGGCCCGCCGACGGCGCCTACCGCGTCACCGGCACCTGGACCCTCGGCCGCACACTCCACCAGTGGGCGCGGGTGATGGTGCACATCCCCGACCACAACGCCGCCACCCAGCAGGCCGTCTACACGGTCGACACCGGGGACGGCCGGCGGAAACGCGCGGTCCTGCAACGCGTCCGGCAGCACCGCTGGGTCTCCCTCGGCGTCTTCGATTTCGGCGGCGTGCCCTCCGTCTCCCTGTCCAACCTCACCGAGGACGGCGACGGCGAACAGCGGATCGCCTGGGACGCCGTCGCCTTCCAGCTCCTGAGTTACGAGCCCCGGCACCAGATCGTCTCGCTGGGCGACTCGTACGCCTCCGGCGAAGGCGCCTCGACGGCGGCGCAGCACGACTACTACACCGAGACCGACAGTGACGGCGGCGGCGTCGAAGGCACCTACAAGGACCCCGACTACCTATGGAAGTACGGCAACGCCTGCCACCGCTCCAAGTACGCCTGGGCCCGCGCGGGCAGCCTCGCCGACCGCCTGGCCCTGAGCATCGGCGAGCGGCACGACACCTGGGACCCGAGCCTGGAGCACCAGTTCCACGCCTGCTCGGGCGCGGTCACCGGCAACCTGACCGGCGAAGGGCAGTTCCGCGAACCAGGCCAGCTCGACAAGGGCTACCTGGACGAGAACACCACGCTCGTCACCCTGTCCATCGGCGGCAACGACGCCCGCTTCAGCACGATCCTCATCCACTGCGCCAAGCACTCCCTGACCAGAGGGCCCTGCCAGGAGACCACCTTGGAGGAGGACGGCGACGTCCCGCTCGGCCAATCTGTTCCCCGGCAGATCAAGGACGTCGTGCGCCCGGCCGTCCACGACACCCTGCTGGAGATCCACCGCAAGGCGCCGAACGCGGCCATCGTCCTCATGGGCTACCCGCGGCTGTTCGACGACGCCTGCGTCTGGGGCGTCTGGGGCATCAACGCGGCCACCGCCCAATGGCTCGGCGAGATGGCCGGCGTCCTGAACGAGGCCCTGCGCGCGGCCGCGTCCGCCGTCTCCGCCGACACCGGCGCGGTCGTGTCCTTCGCCGACCCCCGTGAGGAGTTCGCTGGCCACGGGGCGTGCGGGGATCAGGAGGCCATCCACGGCGTGATCGTGTCCCGTACGCAGGGTGAGAGCCCGGACGGCCTCCCGGTTTCCCAGCAGTCCTTCCACCCCACGAAGGAAGGCAGCTCCGTGCTGTACCGCAACGTGTTCAACCGGGCCCTGCGCGACATCAACCGCTGACGAAAAGGAGACATCATGCCCACCAGCACCACAATCGGACGCGCGCTCGCCGCGGTGGCGTTAGCGTGCGCGACCCTCGCCGTCACCGGCGGGCCATCGGGCGCCACCACGGCGCTGTCCTGCAAGGGAGCCACCTGCGTCGGCAAGGACCCGGCCGCCTACGGCTGCGACGACGACGCCGAGCGCATGGACATCGCCTCGTCCGACAACTGGAGCAAGAGCGTCCGCCTGATGAGGTCCGCCAAATGCTCCGCCTACTGGGCCGTGGGGGTCGACCAGAGCTCGTGCTGCGGCTACACGGTGGTGAAGGCGGTCCGACAGATCAAGACGACCTACGGGTGGTACAACCAGCGGGTCCAGACGGTCGACCACAGCAACGGCGCCGGCACACGGTGGACCCCCATGAACCAGAACACCAGTGGCGACCGCCACCAAGCCTGCTACTACGTCTGCACCTCTTGGAAGTCCTGATGAAGATGCTCACACTCGGCCGCGCCGCACTCGCGGCGGCCCTCGCCGTCACCGCGCTCGGCGGCGTCACCGCCTCCGCCCAGGCCGCCGCAGGGTGTTCCGGGGCGTCCTGCGTGGGCAAGAACCCCTCCACGATGGGCTGCACCGCGGACCAGACGATCCTGGAGCGCGTACGGATCGACTCCTATCTCGAGTTCCAGCTCG
Source organism: Streptosporangium sp. NPDC006013 (assembly GCF_040614275.1). Taxonomy (NCBI): domain Bacteria; kingdom Bacillati; phylum Actinomycetota; class Actinomycetes; order Streptosporangiales; family Streptosporangiaceae; genus Streptosporangium; species Streptosporangium sp. NPDC006013. The sequence goes on along the minus strand of NZ_JBEXUE010000002.1, from coordinate 46,257 downwards.
TCTCCTCGGCGGCGTGCGCGGCCCGCTGGGGAGCCTTCAAGGTCAGCACCACCGGTTCCGCGGGCAAGGTGACGTTGACCGCGACGAGGCAGGTGAAGACGCCGTACGGCTGGTACAAGAACGGCGAGGAATGGGTCGTGGCGGACCTGTCCAAGAAGGGCACCACCCGCACCGAGATGAACCGCAATACCGGCGACGACCGGCACAGAGTCTGTGCGAACGGGTTCGGCTGCACCGGCTGGAGATCGTGAAGCCGGACGTGCCTCCTCCCGGACATGCGCCAGCCACCGCCCGTCAGGGCCGTCGTCGCTGTCGGCCGGCCGTCGGGCACGAGCGGCTGATCGGGTTGTCCCGCAGCTGGACCGATGGCTCGGCCGGCTGTTCGCGCCGCACAACCTGGACCGGACTCTCGACGCTCTGGCGGCCGCGCAGAATCTGGTCACGCTGGAGGCACAAGCACTCGCCGGGGCGCCGGCAGATCGCCGAGTGTGGATCGAAAGCTCGCTCAGCATCGGGCCGCCCTTGAAGCGGGGGCCAACCCGGTGCTCGTCGCCGGATGGATCCAGGAAGAGCTCGATCGCAAGGCTGTGGCTGAGGAACGTCTCAAGCGCGCGTAAGCCCGTTGGGCCCTCCAACTGCGATGACGACATCTACGATCACTGCAGACCTCCCGCGAGCCGCCGCAGCGCCTCTTCGATCAAGGGGGCGAGCGGCACCGGCGGCTCGACGCGCAGCCAGTGGCCGACGGCGACCTGCGTCGTGGTGATCACCGCTATGTCCTCGACCCGGACGTTGTCGAGGCCGTGCTCCAGCGCGAGCTGGACCGCGGCCTCGACAGAGCGTCCCGGGTCTCCTGCTTCTTGCGTTCGCGTAGCCCGGTCATGCCTCGGGTCTACAAATTATTGCTGATCGCGCAAATTTTCGCACTCCGCAAGGATCATCGTCCACGAGGCGGCGGGCAACCGCGCCGTCAGCCGGTCACCGTCAGCCTGTACGGTCAGCGGCTGCGGAAGGGCCTCCACCCGGTGCGGGTCGTCCCCGGCGGCGATCACCGAGGCCGACACCGGCCTGACCGCCGCCGGGAGCCGGGCGGTGAGGTCGAGGTCCTGGTCGGGCGACCGGTTGACGGCGAACAGCGCCACCTGGGACCCGTCGACGGTGGCCACCGCCGACAGCGCGGGCGCCTCGCCGTACCGTTCGGTCTCCAGGAGCGGCCCGAACGGCTCCACCCGCAGCACGGTGCCGCGCGCGTGCCGGGCCGTCAGCGCGAACGGGTGGAAGATCGTCTGACGCCAGGCCGGGCCGCCGGGCTCGGTCCTGATCGGCGCGATGATGTTGGCGAGCTGAGCCTGGCAGGCGATGCTCACCCGGTCGGCGTGCCGCAGCAGCGTGATCAGGAAGTCCCCCACCACCACGGCGTCGGCGGCGGTGAAGGTGTCCTCGATCAGCTCCGGCGCCTCCTGGAACGGCGAGCGCTCGCGCCCGGTGAACCGGCTCTGGTACCAGACGTTCCACTCGTCGAAGGATAGGTTGATCTTCTTCTTGCGCCGGAGTTTCGTTCCGATGTGGTCGGCCGTGGCCACGATGGCCGAGATGTAGCGGTCCATGTCCACGGCGCTGCAGAGGAAGCCGGGCAGGTCGCCGTTCTCCTCGTAGTAGTTGTGCAGCGACAGGTAGTCGACCGCGTCGTAGGCGTGTTCGAGCACGGTGGCCTCCCACGCGCCGAACGTCGGCATCCCGCTGTTGGAGCTGCCGCACAGCACCAGCTCGATGTCGGGGTCGACGAGCCGCATGGCCTTGGCGGTCTCGTTCGCGAGCCGTCCGTACTCGTGCGCGGTCTTGTGGCCGATCTGCCAGGGTCCGTCCATCTCGTTGCCGAGACACCAGAGCTTGATCCCGTACGGGTCGGTCACTCCGTGTGTGACCCGCAGGTCCGACCACTGCGTACCCGAGGGGTGGTTGGTGTATTCGAGCAGGTCACAGGCCTCCTGGATGCCCCGGGTGCCGAGGTTGACGGCCATCATCGGCTCCACCCCGGCGGCCCGGGTCCAGGTCATGAACTCGTTGAGCCCGAACGCGTTCGTCTCGATCTGCCGCCAGGCCAGGTCCAGCCGGGAGGGCCGGTCGGGGCCGACGCCGTCCTCCCAGCGGTAGCCGGAGACGAAGTTGCCTCCCGGGTAGCGGACCACGCTCACGCCCATCTCGCGGGTCAGCTCCAGCACGTCGGTGCGGAAGCCGTTGTCGTCCGCCGCCGGGTGGCCCGGTTCGTAGATGCCGGTGTAGACACACCGGCCCATGTGCTCGACGAACGAGCCGAACAGGCGCCGGTTGACGGGGGCGATGCGGAAAGAGGGGTCAAGGGTCAGGTGTGCTTGCGGCACAGGTCAGGCTCCTCGGTAGACGCGTACGTAGTCGAAGTCGGCGTTGACGGCCGGCTGGGCCCCTCCGTGGGCGACCAGGCCGATGCGCACGGCCGTGTCCTTGGGGAAGGTCCACACGCCGCCCCAGGTCCAGGTCTTGCCGTCGCGGCTGGATCCGGCGCGGAACTCGTGCTCCCCGTTGGCCGGGTCCACGTGGTGCGCCAGCCGCAGCCAGGTGGTCTTGGCAGGCGGGCCGACGATGTTGCCGCCGTAGGACAGGCGGTCGGCGAAGGTCAGCTCGCGGCCGTACTCGACCTGGCGGGTGTTCCAGATGGCGACCTGGGAAAGGCGGGCGAAGTCGTCGTCGGAGGCGTAGGCGACCAGCCCGGCCTGCTGATAGTTGCGTACGGTGTCCTCGCCCAGGTCGAGCGTGACTTTGGTCTCCACGACGTAGTCGCCCTTGGGGGCCTCGCGCAGCAGCACCGACGCCTTGTTGTCGGCCCCGACCAGGTCGGCGCCCTGGACGGGCCAGCGCAGCACGCCCTCCTCGATCTTGGCCGCAGCGTCCTGCCGCACCCAGGTCCAGCGGGAGTCGAGCGGCCCGTTGAACTCGTCGGCGTCCAGCAGCCTGCCCGTACGCGGCGGCGGCGCCACCTTGGTGACGGCCTTGAACAGCGGGGCGGCGGAGACGTTGTCGAAGTCGGCGCCCCCGTCGGAGACCAGCCCGATCGTGCCGTTCGCGTTGCCCGTGACGGTGACGCTCGCCTTCGGGTCACGGAGCCGAGCCTCGGTCACCTCGGCGGTGATCGTCCGTCCCTTGACGGTGACGGCCAGGTTGTGCCAGGTCGCGACCCCTCCGGGGAGCGCCACCGTACGGGACGCGCTGCCCGAGGTAAGCGTCAACCCGTCGCGTGAGACGACCGCGGTCGTGCCGCCGATGCGAATCCCGGCGGACTTGTCCGTCTTGAGGTCGGTCTCGACGCGGACGTCCCCGCCGAGCGACTTGCGGCTGATGAGCGTGCCCTGGCCACGGACATATCCATCCTGTACGGTCCAGCCGGCCGTGTTCCGCCAGCCCGACAGATCGCCCGCGAACCGATCGTCCACGACCCCGCGGGTCACCGGCCTCTCCCGAGACTGCTCGGACGGCCCGGCCCCCGCACGCACGGTCGGCCAGCCGTCGATCCAGTCCAGCCGGTCCAGCAGCATGGGCCGCTCGTTGATCCCGTACGGCTCGTCCAGGAACGGGTCGCTTCGATCGATGGCGTGGTAGAGCATCCAGTCCTGACCGGAAAGGTCGGTGAGCTGGGCGTGGTGGCCGGTGCCGATGAAGCGGTTGCCGTTCTGGGCCAGGACAGGGGTGCCACCGGCGCGCGAGGCCAGCAGCGGCACGCCCTCGCGGTCGACGAACGGCCCGCGCGGGCTGGTCGAGCGCCCGGCCAGCACCGAGTAGCCGGTGGTCGGCCCGGCGCAGCAGTTCGCCGAGGAGGCGAGCAGGTAGTAGTAGTCGTCGTGGCGCACCACGTACGCGCCCTCGAACTTGTTGTCGATCGCCACCTGCTGCGGCTGCCCGGTGGCGTGCAGCCCGTCGGCGGACAGCTCGGTCACCCACACGCCGCCGAAGTACCCGCCGAAGTACAGGTACTTGCGCCCGTCCATGTCGGTGAACTGCGAGGGGTCGATCGTGTTCCAGTACGAGTTGCCCGAGGGACGCGGGGCGACGACCGGGGCGTCGATGTGCGTCCACGGCCCGGTCGGCGTGGGTGCCGTGGCGGCGCCGATCGAGTAGTCCCAGTTGGCGGGCGTGGTGGCGGTGTCGGTGACGGTGAAGTACATGACGTACCGGCCGTCGAGGTAACGGATGTCCGGTGCCCAGAACAGACTGCCCGGCGCCGCGTACGACGGCAGGTTGTCCGGCCCGAACGCGTCGCCCACGTAGGTCCAGTTGACCAGGTCGCTGGAGCGGGCGATCGGCAGCGTGTGCATGACCTTCTCGCCCTCGCGCAGCGGGTCCGACGTGCCGTAGGAGTACCAGTAGCCGTCCTGCCCGCGGATCACCGCCGGGTCGGCGAACGTGTCGGAGAAGGAGTTGGAGACCGGATTGGTGAAGAGGGAGAGGATCAGCGTGGCAACGACAGCCAAGTGCATGGGTCAGCCTTTCAGGCCACTACGAGAGATGCCTTCGATGACGTATCGCTGGGTCAGACTGAAGAGGATCAGGACGGGGATGCTGGCCAGCGCCGCGCCCGCCATGATCACCGGATAGTGGATCGTGTACGCGCCCTGCAGGATCGACAGGCCCGGCGGCAGCGTGAAGTACTCGGGACTGAAGATGACGTAGATGGGCCAGATGAACTCGTTCCAGTTGGACAGGAAGCTCAGCACGGCCAGCGTGGCCAGCGCGGGCCGCGACAGCGGCAGCGTGATCCGCCAGAAGATGTGCCAGTGGTTGGCGCCCTCCATCAGCGCGGCCTCGTCCAGCTCACGCGGCAGCCCGAGGAAGAACTGCCGCAGGAAGAACACCCCGAACGCGCCCGCCGCCCCCGGCACGATGAGCGCCGTCAGGCTGTCCAGCCAGCCGAGCTGGTCGACGATCAGGAACTGCGGGATGAGGAAGACGAACCCCGGCACCAGCAGCGTGCCGACGATCATCCCGAACATCAGCTTCTTACCGCGGAACTCCAGCCTGGCCAGCGCGTACGCGGCCAGCGACGACACCGCGAGCACCAGCAGCATGTGCCCGGTGGCGGCGATGAGACTGTTGGCGAACCAGCGCAGCACCGGCGTGTCCGTGGTGCCCTGGAAGACCGTCCCGTACGCGGACGTCGTCGGCTCGGCGGGCAGCAGCGTGGGCGGCACCCGGGTGGCCTCGGTCTGCGTCTTGAACGACACGCCCAAGGCCCACACCAGCGGCCCCACGAACAGCACGGCGAGGGCCACCAGGCCCGTGTAGCGCTTCATGACCGGGTCCTGAACAGCCGGAAGTTGACCACGCTGACCAGGATCAGCAGCAGCGTGAGCAGGTAGCTCATGGCCGAGGCGCCGCCCATCTTGTACTCCCTGAGCCCCTGCTGGAGGATGTACATGATCGCGGTCCGCGTCTCCCCGCCCGGCGCCCCCTGGGTCAGCAGGTACGACTGCCCGAACATGTTCGCCGAGGCCAGGATCGTCGTCGTCACCACGAACAGCGCGACGGGCCGCAGCCCCGGCAGCGTGACGTGGGCGAACTCGCCCCACCGCCCCGCGCCGTCCACCTTCGCCGCGTCGTACAGCTCGCGCGGGATGTCCTGCATCCCGGCCAGGTAGATCACCGCGTTGAACCCGATCGTCCACCAGACCGTCACCCCGACCAGCGCGATCCAGGCCCACGGCGTCGCGGTGGTCCAGGGGATCGGCGTGCCGAGTATCCAGCCGACCAGGCCGAGGTTCGGGTCGAGCAGCAGCCGCCACATCAGGCACACCACCGCCACGCCCAGCACGAACGGCGCGAAGAACAGCCCCCGGAACAGCGTCCTGCCCCGGAAGGGCCGGTTGAGCAGCAACGCCACCCCGAGCGGCAGCACGACCAGGAACGGCACGCTGAACAGGGTGAAGATCCCGGTCGCCCGCATCGACATCCAGAAGTCGCCGTAGACGGGCGACTGGTCGTCGAACAGCGCCGTGTAGTTGTCCAGGCCGACGAACGGCTTGCCGTCGAGCATGTAGTCCCAGTCGTGCAGGCTTACCCAGATCCCGAACAGGGCCGGGGCCACCACGAACACGGAGAACAAGATCAGGTACGGCGCCAGGAACAGGTACGGCGTCGCCTTGCCCGATCGGGGAACGCGCACGTCCCGCCCCGACGTCTCTTCGGCCGCCCCCTTCGCCGAGATCGCGACCATCAGGCGCCGTACTTCTTCCGGTTGGCCTCAAGGATCTTGTCGGCCTTGGCGGCGGCCTCCGTGAGCGCGTCCTTGGGGCTCTTCTTGAGCAGGATCGCCGCGTTGATCGCCTGGTCGACGACCGCGGAGGCGTCCCCGATGCCCGCCACCGACGGCAGGAAGTACAGGTAGTCGATCTGGGTGCCGATCGTGGCCTGCTCCTTCAGCGCCGCGAACTCCGCGCCGTCGCGGATCGACTTGCGTGCCGGCACCTGGCCGCCCTTGGCCCAGTCCAGCGAGTGGCCGCTGATCCAGTTGATGAACACCTTGGCCGCGGCCAGCTTGTCCTGGTCGGGCGTGCGCTGCTTGAACACCACGAACTGGTGCGAGCCCGCCCACGCCGCCGGCGTCGACCCGATCTGCGGGAGCGGCGCGACACCCCACTCCAGGTTCTCGATCTCCTTGAGCGTGTTGATGGACCAGATGCCGTTCCAGTTGAACGCGGCCTTGCCGTTCTGCAGGGCGATGAAGTCGGCGTCCTGGCCGACGTTCTTGGGGCTGTAGCCCTGGTTGACGAGGTCGACGAGCCAGGTCAGGGCCTGCACGCCGGGGTCCTCGGCGAAGCGCGAGACGCCGGCGTCGTCGGCGAAGAGCTGGCCGCCGTTCTGGTAGAGCAGCGTCCCGAACTGCATGCTTCCGGTGAACGGGAACGGCGTGACCCAGTGCCCCTGGATGTCCGCCTTCTTCAGCGCCTCCAGCGCCGCGATGTACTCCTCGCCGGTCTTGGGCGGCTGCTCCGGGTCGAGCCCGGCCTGCTTCATGACCGTCTTGTTGTAGAACATGCCGAGCGGGTGCACGTCGAGCGGGATCGAGTAGCGCGCGCCCTTGTAGACGCCGGCCTGCCAGACCGGCGGGGAGAAGTCCGCCTCGGTGAGGCTGAGCGCGTTGGCCACGTCGTCGAGGGGCAGGACCACCTGCCGTGCCGCGTTGGTGGCGACGCTGTCGACGTGCATGATGCCGAGGTCAGGTCCTTGACCTGCGGAGACGGCCGCGGGGACCTTCGCGTAGTAGTCCTCCCACTTGTAGACGTTCATCGACACCTTGATGTTCTGGTGCTCGGCGTTGAACTGGTCCACCAGCTTCTTCATGACCGGGCCGTCGCCGCCGGTGAAGCCGTTCCAGAACTTCAGCGAGACCGAGGGGCCGGTGTATTCGGTGGGCGCCGCCGTGCTGGCCGGCGCCTGCGCCTGCTTGGGGCCGCCGCCTCCGCCGCAGCCCGCGGCGCCGATGACCAGCGCGCCGAGGCCCAGGCCCAGTGCGTGCCGCCTGGAGAGGTTGTCGAGGGACATGCCAGATCACTCCTGCCCATGAGGTTACGGACGTTTTACATCGTTGGTTCCAACGTTGTAAATTGCCTGGCGCCAGTTCGTTACATCGTTGTAAACCGGGTAGGGTTCCGATGGCGAAGGGGGCATGGTGCGGCCGAGGCTGAAGGACGTCGCTGAGCTGGCCGGGGTGTCGATCAAGACCGTGTCCAACGTGGTCAACGACTATCCCCATGTCAGTGACGAGACACGCGCCCGGGTGGAGGCGGCGGTAGCAGAGCTCTCCTACCGGCCGAACCTGTCGGCGCGCAGCCTGCGCGCGGGCCGCTCCGGCGTGGTCGCGCTGGCGGTGCCCGACCTGGACAACCCCTACTTCGCCGAACTGGCCACGAACGTCATCGAGGCGGCCGACCGGCGAGGCTGGACCGTGCTCATCGACCAGACCCAGGGCGACCGGGCCAAGGAACGCGTGGTGATCTCCGGGATCCGCGACCACCTCATCGACGGGCTGCTGTTCAGCCCGCTCGCGCTCACGGGCAAGGACCTGGCCGGGCGCGACGAGCGTACGCCGATGGTGCTGCTCGGGGAGCGCATCGGGACGGGCCGCTCGCCGTACGATCACGTCGGCATCGACAACGTGGCCGCCGCGCGGGCGGCCACCCTGCACCTGGCCGAGCGCGGCAGGCGCAGGATCGCCGCCATCGGCGTGCAGCGCACGGCCGCCGCCGCGACGGGCCGCCTGCGGCTGAAGGGCTACCAGCAGGCGCTCGTCGAGGCCGACGTCCCCGCCGACCCGTCACTGGTCGCGCCGGTCGCACGCTGGGGGCGCGCCGACGGCGCCGAGGCCATGAGCCGCCTGCTCGACTCCGGCGCGCCGGACGCGGTCTTCTGCTTCAACGACACGCTCGCGCTGGGCGCCCTGCGGACACTGCTCAAGCGAGGGTACGAGGTGCCGGGCGACGTGATGGTGATGGGGTTCGACGATATCCAGGACGGCCGGTTCGCCACGCCCACACTGTCGACCGTGGCGCCCGACAAGGCGCTGATCGCGCAGTCGGCGGTGGACCTGCTGGCCGAGCGGCTGAGCGGCGGGACGGACAAGGCACACGAGGTGTGCGTGCCGCATCGACTGGTATTTCGGGAGAGCACGGATTTGCCCGGGAAAGGGCATTCCCGAACGCTCTAGTGGAGGCTCGGGTTCAACCCGGCCTCCACATGTGCAAAGGATACGTGTCCGAGGGGGGACTTGAACTCTCGGCACCCGGGGACATCGGGGAGCATCCGGATACCTAGAAACACGCCGCGAGCTGCTCTAAAGCCGTTTTCGATCTCTGGCATGTGCATGCAAGAACGCCCGGATACATAGGCGGCAGTATCACGCCCAGAATCAGGACAGGCGGCTTCTCTCTGGTGCCGTGACCGGGAACGTACATCGGATTGCTGTTGTGCCGAAGCCTTTCGCCGAGTGTCGCGGTCGCCCGATCAGAACGCCGTACGTGTCTCGCTCCGAGGATCCCCCAGCACCATCCGGTCGTCATAGAGCCCCGCGCGTGCCAGGCGACGCCATGGCCGGGCGAGGCGAACGGACACATCGATATCCTCATCTGTCGCGTCCAGGTCGAGATCGGCCACGGCTAACGCTGGCCGGCCGTCCCCCGGGCAGCGCGCCAGCCAGCGACCGCCGGGTGCGACGATCCCTGCGGGCACAGTTGCGCTGAACTGGGCCGGGATGGAGTACCCGAGCCAGTAGTCGTACAGCCTGCCGTATGCCTGTGCGACAACCGCTCGGGCCGCGTCGTCGACCATCACCGACAGCAGCACGCAGTGCACATTCAGTCGCTCGTACTCAGCGAACACCTCGGGAAACTCCGCTTCGATGCACAAAGCGCACCCGAACCGGATCCCGTCGATCTCGAAGACGATCGGCGACGAACCGGGCGAATACATGAAAGAAATCTCGGTGTTCGACAAGAATCGCTTGTCATACCGTGCAATCAGGTGCCCCTGGTCGCTGACCACATACAGGCTGTTATGCGGACGGTTCGGCGGGGTCAGTGGGTGGATCGAGCCGAAGGCCACCCAGAGGCGAAGCTCTCCGGCCAGGCTCGCGATCGACTCGGCCTCCTCGCGCAGCACGTCCCAAGGGATGCGGCTCCAGTCCGCCGCTGCCAGCGTTCCAGGCGGGCCGGAAGACATCACGTGCTTGCTCGGATATGTGATCGCCCCTTCCGGGAACTGCACCAGTCGCGCACCGGCCGCGGCGGCCTCCCTCATCAGGCTGCGCACTTCCGCCCCACTCGCCCGTAGCGTTCTCGGATCGATCGGATCCTCAGGCACCGTGGTTTGCGCGACCGCCAGCCGCAATGTCCTCGCCATCCCAGGACGATACGACAGGAGGCGAACGACGGCCACGACTCATGATCTGCTCTACCGCGCCTTCAAATGGCAGCGCGCCATCGGGCGCTATTAGCCATCCACGGCTTGGATCGCCTTGGTGATCAAGGCGCGAGCGACTTTGCCATACACCGCCAGGGCGGCCAACTCGGCGAACGCCCCGGCATACAGGGCGATCTCGTGGGGCTGTGTGATCGTGAGGTGGCCGGAGACGAGTTCGACGGTGACCTCGGCGTCGTCGAACGACCAGAAGTCGTTGCCGGGCAAGGCCAGGTCGGTTGCCCTACGGCGGGGAAGCCAACGAACCTGCTCGCCGGCCCGGAGATTGGGCACGGTGATGTCGTACTCGTACCTGATGTAGCTGCTGACCGGCTCGGAGACGATCCGCGCCCGTCGGTCTTCCACACTGCGAGCAACCGTGTTCACGATGTTCTGGAGCCACGGGCGCCACCATGAGGAACGGTCGTCGAGATCGATGCGGTGGCCCGCCTGCCAGGCATCGAACTTGGGATCGTTCAGGGTGTACACGTCGCGCATCTCAAGGTGCACGGCGGAGAGCCGGCAGTCGGCGAGGAGTCGTTCAAGCGTCCGTCCGGCCGGCAGCTGATTGCCGGCGTGAACCCGAAGATCGTGAGCGAGCGTCTCGGGCACTCGACGGTGAGCATCACGCTCGACATCTACTCGCACTGCCTCCCGACGATCCAGCGTGAAGCCGTCGAGAGGTTCGCCGCGATCATGGGCGGTAACGGCTGATCAAGGCCGGGAAGTATCAGAGCAGTATCACGGCTCGTTCTGGTGGCGAAAATAAGAAAGCCCCGAGCTTGTGACCTGCACAAACTCGGGGTCTCCTGGGTGTCCGAGGGGGGACTTGAACCGTTCGCCCATCTCCTGAGCAGCACCGACGCTCCGTGGCTGGACCTCTCATGCCCGGAATAGGCGCGCAGAGAGAGGGTGGTGCCCACACCCACCTCAACGAGATTAGGTCCTACCTCGCGGCACACGCCCATGCCGGGGAAGCCCAGCAATCGCCAGTTCAGGATCCTCAGCAGACGATCTCAACTGCGCTCAGGGCAGCGGTGGTAAGGGGGCAGGAGCTCGGTGATCGCAGCACCGAACCCCTTCCTGCATCCCAGCAACCTGATCAACCCGGAAGCCAGGCCGTGCGCCGCCCCTCGACACCAGAAATCGCCGGGGAGGTGGTTCCGGTCGAAGGGGCTTGGGTCGAGCGTACTCAGCGCGATCGGTACGGGGACCGGATCATCTTGGGATTTGCGGTGGCTGTCCTGCTGGCGGTCGCCGGCGCGGCCGCCTACGTCTCGTACCACCACTTCTACGGTCTGGCGATCGCTCTGGGTGAGCGGCACGACATGGCCATTCTGTATCCGGCGATGTCCGACGGTGTGATCGTCATGGCGTCGCTGGTGATGGTCTACTGCTCGCGTCGTCGGCTACGTGTGCCGGTGCTGGCGTGGGTGGCGCTCGCCTTGGGCGGGGCGGTGACGCTGGCGGCGAACGTGGCGCACGGCTGGTCCGGCGGACTCGGGTCGCGCCTGGTCAGCGCTCTGGCACCGCTGGCCTTCGCGGGCGCGTACGAGCTACTGATGTGGATCGTACGCAACAATCGGCGACCCTTGGAGTCGGTCGGGGCGCGAGAGCACGTGTGCCAGCCCATGGAGACCGTGGTCGAGGTGGAACGGGTGGTGCCGATGCTGCCTTTCGACCGGCATGAAGCGGCACGGCTCAGCTACATCGACAGCCTTGGCGAGGGTAAGCAGCGCATCGGTCGGCGCCCACTGATGCGCCGGTGGGGACTGGAACAGCGCGAAGCGGAAGAGATCATTGCTGAGGTAGAAAAGGAAAGGACGCAGTCCACCGCTGTGGAAACGAACGAGGCGCCCGATGCGTAGGACCTCATGCCCTTGAGCCCCACGTATGGGGGCGGGGCGTAAAGGGCGCCAATCGCTGAGATGTGCAGGTGTCGTTCTCGCCTGCCATCAGCGAAGACCACGATGGGTAGGTCCGCATTTCCCTCTCCACCGCCCTGGTGGAGAGGGAAGTGAACTACTACTCATCCGTCCGTGTCAGGGTTCCGATTGGATGGGCCAGCGCACGGAGTCGCTCATCCATTGCGGAATTCGGTGGAGTTAAGGGTGCTGTGCGTGGGGGGCGGCGCAGAACGACCTGTATCGCTCTCAAGCCCGAGGAGATCGCAGGTGTGATCATTGGGATGATCCCGGCATCAGCAGGCAGGTGAGGGCAGCCCGGTCGGCTGCACGCTCCTGCGTGCCGCCCATCTCGTGCGTGCTGACCCTGCGAACAGGTCACGTGGGGGCGTGGCCGCAGTGAGCGATCCAGCCGGGCTCTGTGAGTTACCGAGGCTGGTCAGTCGCTCGCGGTCAAAGTGGTACAAACCGCGGCAGTCGGTGGACGTGCACACGGTCACTGGGAAGCTCTGCCTGAGCGAGCTCGGCCAGGTGGTCGTGGTGGGTGAAGACGATGGTTTGGAATCGGTCCGACATCTCGTCCAACACTTCTAAGGCGGCACGGGTTCGTTGGTCATCGAATGTCATGAAGATGTCGTCGACGATGAACGGAAATGCGCGATCCTCCTCGGCGTAACGCTCCAAAGAAGCCAGCCGCAGCGCCAGGTAGAGCTGGTCACGGGTACCCTCACTGAGCCGGTCGGCGGTCAACAGCTCAGAACCGCGTCTTGCCAGCACGATCGGTGAGTCCCCGTCCTCGTCCAGTTCCAGCCCGCTAAAGCCGCCGAGCGTCAAATGCTCGAACAGCAGGCTTGCCCGCGTAAGCACTGGGTCCTGCTGTGCCTGCCGATACTCCTCCATGCAGGACAGGATGATGTTCCGCGCAACCTGCAGGCGGAGGTACTCCTCGCTCTCCTCCAGAAGCGCGGCCGCGGTGGTCTCCACACTTGCGGCCGCCTGCGTGGCGGTGGCGGAACCATCAAAACGGGCGAACTCCGTCTTCTTCTCACCGAGTAGTTGGGACTGGCGGGTCCGTTGGTTGTCGAGGTCGGTGACGTGATCGGTGACTGTGAGAAGCCGGGCCTTGAGTTGGTCCTCGTCGACATCGGGGATCTCCGCCTTGAGCGTTTCGGCGTCAGCCGGAAGCGCTGCGGTGACATCCGCGAGGCTTGCCTTCCGATTCCTGTGGGATTCACTCCGCTGGACGGCTTCGCTCAGTGCCTCGATGCTGTCTACCCCGGCCCTTTCACACAGTTGCGCGAGTTCGGCCCGCAACCCCGCGAGACCCTCCTCAAGGCCACGGGCCACAGTACTTAGCTTGGCCTGGTCGTCAAGAAGAACGGCTCGTCGGTCCGCAGTGGAACGGTTCCTTTCCGCCGCCCTGTAAAGACTGCCCACAAGCTGGTGACGCTCGATCTCGTCGCCCGGCATCGCACGACCGCATGCGGAGACGGTTGCCGCAAGCAGTGAGTGGAACCGGTCAAGTGCGGTGGCAGCCTTCTCAGAGTCACGCTCGTTTTTGGCCGCATTCGATACCCAGATGGCGATCTGCCCGAGCCGTTCCAGATCGGTGAGGGCGGTGGCGGTGTCCCGATCCGTCGGCAGTTTGGCCTGCTCGAGCAGCTTGTGCCAAGCGGTCTCCCAATCGGCCAGGCTCCGTTCGTGATTGGCGACTTCGGCTTCGGCGGCGGTCAGCTCCTCGCGGGCCGCGATGAGCTGACCTTCATACGCGTCGTGCGCACGTGCCAGCTCGTCCTGCTCAGCCAGTCGCTGCTCGGCGATTTCGCGCAGTTCGGGAAGTTCTGCCAAGGCGTTCTCAGCCCCCAAGGACGGGATCCCCTCCGGCGACCTCAGCACTTCACGGAGCCGTGCGATGTGCAAGGCTGCTTGCTCACGCGAGGAGGAGAGGCGAGCCCGGGCGTTACCCAGATCCCTGAGGCTTTCGCGGAGTTTCTCGACACCGTCCAGCGCGGATGCGGCGGCACTGGGCTTGGGCACAGGCCCCAGGAACCCTTCCCACAGGCAGTCCCACTCTGCGTTCAAGTGGTCGGCGCGATTGTCCTGGCTGGCCTGCTCCTCGTCGAGCGCGGTCAGCGCCTTTTCGCCATGGCCGATCTCGAGTTCCAACCGGTAGCGGTCGGCGATCCGGGACGCGTCCCGACGCATCCGGTCGGCGATTTGATCGGTACGGTCGAGGGCCAGCTCGAATTCTCCTGCCCGGTCGTGCTGCCCGTCGCGGATCTCGAGCCAAAGCTCATACCGGACGGACCTGGCCTCCGCGAGCTCCGCTTCGGTGGGAGGTGGATCATCGCTCAGAAGAGCCACCAGGTTCAGGCGCTTGTCATCCAGCTTGGCGATCAGTGCCTTCCGCTGCTTGACCAGCTCGCGCCCGTCCCGCTTCAGGTCCTTGCGTGCCTCGACGTGCTCGTCGATCTCAGTCCTGGTGGGCACGGTCATCGCGTCGACATGCTGCGCCGGGATTCGCAGCTCCAGCAGGAGCCGCTCGACGATGCTGTCCAGACGCCGGACGTCTTCGTCGGCAGCGGCCATGCGGGTGAGCAGGTCTTGGGGGACGGCGTTGAGCGCAGCGTGAAGTGGCTTCGTATCTTCGAGCGCGGCAAGCTCGCTGAGCCGTTTCTCCGTCGCCTCCAGCTTGCGCCGGCGGTGGTCTACCGCCTTAAGGTCTCGCGCCAGGTCCGCGTCGATGACGGTGCGCTGGGCGTGCAGGTCTTGGATACGTCTCTGCACCGACGTGGGCACCGTGTACAGGTCGGTGTCGTCCAATGTCGCGCTCACATGGATCTGGGTAAGGGTTGAGAGCGCCTGATCACGGAGACCCGTGACGGTGTCGGAGGAGTTCGTGAGCCGTTCGGCAGCTTCCAGAGCCGCCTTGCGGTCCTGATAGAGGGTGTCGATCGCGTCCTGCGCGGAGAGGAGATCGTCGTCGACGACCAGTTCGTTCAGTTCGCCCGCGACATCGTCGAGGCGCCGCCGAGTGTCAGCCAGTTTGCTCTCCGCCAGCCGCAGGTCCTCGCGCATCTTGGGAAGGCGTACCACGATTTCCGCAGGGACGATCGGCCCGGCTGCCTCCAGATCCTTGAGGTCGGCCAGCAGGGCGGTTTGGCGGTTGAGCGCCGGTAGCGCCCCGACGAGCCGTTCGAAACGGGATTGCTCGGTCCTGAACTGTTCGAGTTCCTTGCTGAGGGTGTTCAGGGCTTGCTCGGCGTCCTTGACCTTCTTCTCCCTGTCGAGGTACTCCTGCGGGCGCAGAGTTGCCGCACGGACCCGGTTTTGCGCCTGCTTCAACTCGGTCAGGAGGACGTTGATCCGAGGGTTCTGGCCACGTCGCTTGTACAGCTCGCCCAGACGCTCCTCGATCGTGCGTAAGGCGTCGGACAGGCGGCCCCCAGACTGGGTGGCGGCCAGCGCTTGCTTGAAGTCCCCGCCTCCGCGCGCCAGCGCCTCACCTCCCCGCCGCAGCTCGGCACTGCTCAAAGCGAACACCGACGTGAAGGTCGATCGGTCGATGCCGCCCAGGATCGCATTCAGCACCGACTGGTCCAGCGGCTCTCCGTCGATGCGGCGGAGCGGCGTCTTGCGCGCCTTGACCCTGATGAACTCCAATGCGGCGCCCTCTGTGCCCCGCACCAGCGCGCCGAGCCGCAGCGCGGTCTTGTCATGGACGAAGTCGTAGCGCGATCGCTCGTCGATGCCGTAGAGGAGCTGGTCGAACGCGTGCAGCGCTGTCGACTTGCCAGCCTCGTTCGGCCCGGCGATCAGGTGGATGCCGGGTGCGGACAGATCCAACATCATCCCGCTGAAGGGGCCGAACGCGATCAGGTCCAGCCGGTCGACTCTCATCGGGTCCGTCCCTCCACGAGCATGGATTCCAGCAGATCGATGGCGTCGTCGCCGAGACGCCGCAGCCACTCCGGATCTCCGGGATGGATGCCGTCCTGGTTGTTCACCTCCGGCGGTAGCTGGGGGTAGAGAGGATCCTCGGTGACCATCCGGTGCAGAGCATCGGTGTCCGAGCGAAGCGCCGCCGCTGTGCGCCGGAGGCCGACGAGCAGTCCTATGGTGCCTTCGTCGGGCATGTCGGGTAGCTGGGTCTCGATGCGTACCTTCTCCACCCACAGGTCACCGAGGTCGTTTGCGAGTGAACGGATCTCGTTGACGAACTGATGCCGTCCGTTCCACAGTTGGAGGTGGGCGTTGCAAGGACCGAAGAGGCTGACCCGTACGGCCTGCAGCTTGCCGGAGGGCAAGCCTGCGAGCCGGGACTGCACCAGATCTGCGACGGCATCGACATCTCCGGCCCCGGAGACGTCGATGCGTAGATGCTCCCAGCGTGCCACGTCCAGGTCGTGGTGGACGGCGGAGCGCACGCGTAGGTCGGCGCCGACCGTGACCAGGGTGCAGCCCTTCGGGCCGGTCTCTCGAGCGTGGCGGCCCTGGATGTTACCGGGGAAGACGATCCACGGGTCCTCCTGGACGACCTCGCGGTTGTGTACGTGACCGAGCGCCCAGTAGTCGTATCCCTTGCCCATGAGGTGATCCACGGTGCAGGGTGCGTACTTGTCGTGGCCGTCACGGCCGTTTAGCGCAGTATGCAGCAGCCCAACGTTAAAGAGGTCCCGACAGGGCGGGGGATAACCGAGGGCGAGATTGTCGGTGATGTCCCAACGGGGGAAACCCTGTCCGTGCACGGCCAGCCCGATTTTCTCGTTGCGCACGGTCTCCGGCTCCTCGACGTCAAGCATGTGGACGTTGTCCGGCAGCGGGAGTCGCCGAGTCATCTTGTTCTGCGCGTCGTGATTCCCCGAAACGAGGTAGACGTCGATGCCCTCCGCGCGCAGCAGGGACATCTGCTTGCCGAAGAACAGCCCGGTCTGGAAGTCAGGCCAGTCGCCGTCATAGATGTCACCGGCGAGGAGAACACCATCGACCGACTCTGAGATCGCAAGCTGGACGAGGTTCTCCAGCGCCCGCCGGGAGGCGGTGCGAAGGTCTTCGGCCGGTGCGCCCTCATAGACCGACAGGCCGCGGAGGGGGCTGTCGATGTGAAGATCGGCGGCGTGGATCAGTTTCACGCGTTCTCCTCCGAACCGGTTGATCCTTTGATGATGGCGTGTACGTAAGGTGAAGGTGGGGCGATAGGGAAAATTGATGGGTACGTTCCAATCTGGCGCGATTAGGTGAAATGTGTGGCGAAAACCATGTGGAGGGCGTGCTGGTCCTGCGAAGGCGAGCGCACGAAACCAATCTCCGGGAAGGCACACTAAATGATCAAGGTATAGGAACGTACTAGACGGTGCTTTGATCAAGTAGAAGCGGGAGACTGCTCGTCGCTGGGCCGGACGCATTCCGACCGCCTGCTGGGTCGCCCAGCAGGCCAGGAGCTTGCTGATGGGCCTGGGAGGGCGGGCCGGGTGAAGGGTGCCATTATTCGGTTCTGGCTCGATGGCATCGTCATCGCCACTGAACGCGTGGCCACGCCCGGCCTCAACGGCGCGGACCTGTGGTGGTCCGGCAAGCACAAGCACCACGGCGGAAACATCCAGGTCATCTCCGCTCCCGACGGCCGGCCGCTGTAGGTCTCCGACGTACGGTCCGGCTGCGAGCACTACGTGACCTGCGCCCGCGCCCACCAGATCATCCCTGTTGGCCGCGGTCCGGGCCCTGGCTGACCTCGGCTACGAAGGCGCCGCAGCGACCGTCCACATCCCGGTCACGAGGAACAACGGTCGCAGGCTCACTGATCGGCGAACGCGCGAATGCCCCGCTCACCGTCACCTTCAAGGCACTGCGCCGGGTCAGTCTCGATCCCTGGCGCATCGGCGCGATCACCCGCGCGAACTAAATGTCAGTGGATGGAACCGACCGTGCCGGGACGGGATACCAACACATCTGGTGGTGGATCTTGCTGGTGATTCGCGCCCAGAGCTCTTCGTTGGCCTGCTGTGCGCGCGGGTCCTTTTCTTTGCGTTGGCATCGTTGATGAAGAAACGCGACAAGATCCGCCGCCTGGAGCAGACGACTTGCTGAGGACGGCGCGAAGTGGATCGTGTCCACCACCCGTGCGATCTTCTGCGCCCTGTATCCCCATGTCCCGTTGGCTCGATACCAGGCCAGATCGCTGCGATAGCGGGCTTGGCCGTCAACCTCGTCAGCGATCATCAGTGCGTACTCGCCCCGCTCGGTGGCGTAGTTGTCGATGCGCTCCAGCAAGTGCGTTAGGACTACGCCGTGCGGTGGATCGGGCTGGGAGTATCTCTCCTCAAGGCCGATCTTGTCGACACCGCGGATAATGATCGCCACGTCGTGCACGGCGATCGCATCCAGGGCCAGACCGTAGATCTTGACGAGTTCGGGCACGGTGAACTTGGCCCAGGGGCCTTTTCGGTGGAACATCTCGTGGGCGTGAAGCTCGGCATCCATTGGCAGGGAACTGTGCATCTCCCATGCGGCCGCAACCACTCCGTCCAAGGCGGTCGTCAGGGAGGTCGCCGCCTGCCCTGGAACGAGCAGTGCCGTGATGAAGTGGAACGCCTTGTTATAGCTTTCGTCGGTGTAAGCCAGCAGCACGGGGCTGAGCATACGGATGGCCTGATGAGTCGTCGACTTCCTGTGATCTGCCGATCGTGTCTTGCCCGCTGTCACGGCCGTGATCGTGTGAGCCGGCCACGGGGCCTTGGCTTGGGCCAGGACCCGGCGTGCTGGGAGCAGGAGAAGACCCTCGGTGCGGTGGCGGGAGTTCAGGACGACGCTGCCCGGGCCGATGGTGGCCTCGACGCCATGACCCCTGAAATGTCGTAGGCCCATGCGACGATGCGGCATGTAAGCCGACGGGTCCAGCAAGACAGTGGAGTTGACCCGGTTTGCTGGACACCTGATCTCTGAGGAATCCTGGTTCCCGGAAGCAGGAGTTCACTGTGCCGAACAACTATCCGCCGGAGTTTCGTCGGCAGATGGTGGAGCTGGTGCGCGCGGGACGGTCACCGGAGGAGCTCGCCAAGGAGTTCGAGCCCTCTGCGCAGTCGATCCGCCTCTGGGTGCGCCAGGCCGACCATGATGACGGCCGCCGCTCCGATGGCCTGACCAGTGCCGAGAAGGACGAACTG
Source organism: Streptosporangium sp. NPDC006013 (assembly GCF_040614275.1). Classification (NCBI taxonomy): domain Bacteria; kingdom Bacillati; phylum Actinomycetota; class Actinomycetes; order Streptosporangiales; family Streptosporangiaceae; genus Streptosporangium; species Streptosporangium sp. NPDC006013. The sequence goes on along the minus strand of NZ_JBEXUE010000002.1, from coordinate 27,212 downwards.
GCCCGGCTGCGCCGCGAGGTCAAGCTTCTCCGGGAGGAGAAGGAGATCTTGCGTAAGGCCGCGGTTTTCTTCGCGCGGGAGACGGATCGGCCGAGATGAGATTCCGGCTGATTCATGCGGAGAAAGACCACCATGGTGTCTCCCTGCTGGCCCGGGTGCTGGGTGTGTCGCGCCAGGGCTACTACGCCTGGGCCAAGCACGGGCCCTCACGCCGAGCTGTGGAGGATACGCAGCTCACGGTGAAGATTCGCCATCACCATGCGGTCTCTGGTGAGATCTATGGGGCGCCACGGATCCACGCTGATCTCCGCGAGATCGATGGCATTCATATTGGGCGCAAGCGGGTGGCCCGGTTGATGCGCTGCCGGGCTGGCCGGGGTGAGCCGCCGTGAGGGTTGCCGCACCACCAACACCGACCGGCAAGCGGTCGCGGCCGGTGACCTGGTACACCGGAAGTTCACCGCGGCCGAACCGGATCTGGACCGCCGACATCACGTACGTGCCGACCTGGTAAGGCTTCCTCTACCTCGCGGTCGTCTTGGACGTCTTCTCCCGCAGAATCGTCGGTTGGGCGATGGCCGAGCACATGCGCACCGAGCTGGTCACCGACGCGCTGGCGATGGCGATCGCTCAGCGTCGCCCCGATGCCGGGGTCATTCATCACAGCGATAAGGGCGGTCGATATACCTCGCTCGCCTTCGGCCGGCGCTGTGAGCAGGCCGGCGTGCGTCCCTCGACCGGCCGCACCGGCACCTGCTTCGATAACGCCATCACCGAGAGCTTCTTCGCCTCCCTGGAGTGCGAGCTGATCGACCGACGCACCTTCCATACCAGGTCAGAGGCCGAGCGTGCGGTGTTCGCCTACATCGAGGGCTTCTATAACCCACGCCGCCGTCACTCCGCGAACGGACAGCTCAGCCCCGCCGAATACGAACGACGCCAAGCCCTCAAGCCCATCCGCGAAGACAGCTATGCTGCCGCGTGGCCGAAAGCCCTGATGTGCCTACCGAACCGGGGCAACTCCAGCCCAACAGGATGCGGTGGCGGAGTGGTGCGAAACCGGCGCAGCCGTGCATCTGGCGCATGATGCGCTTGATCTTGGTGTTCACGCCTTCGGTGCCGCCGTTGTGGTGGGGCAAGGTGACGGCCGCACAGACGGCATCGCGGTCCTGGTCGAGGCCGCGGGTGAAGGCGTGCAGGTGAGGAAGATCGGCGGCGCGGGCGGCGGTGATCCACGTGTCGAGACGGTCGGCGTTGCCCTCGCGCGGCCGGAGCAGGTCAGCGAAGGCGCACCAGCCCGGCCAAGTCGATCATCCCGGGGCAGGCAGCGGTGAGCTCGTCACGCAGGTTCTGTTGGTTGCTGGTGAGGTTACCGGGCCGGGTGAGCGGGAGCCGGGCCAGGTGGCGCGGCGAGATGGGCGGGCGTCGCCTTCGACGTGATGTAGCGATACAGGAGGTTGAAGCTGCCCGGGTAGCCGAGGGGCTTGATCTCGGTGAACAGGTGCAAGATGGGGAGGGCAGCGCCGCAGGTGGTCACGGTAAGGGTCGATCAGGGCGGGCTGGCCTTGGCCCAGCAGGCGCTGTGCGCGGCGACCTCTTTCATGACGACCTTGCTAAGGCCGTGCCACAGGTGCCACCGATCACCGGCTTGGACCGTTTGCGGGAGGGCGCGGCGGATCGCCTCGGCTTAGGCGCCGGAGCCGTCTCGGCACACGACCTGCGCTCCGGAATTTGCTAGGCACCTCAGACTGCCAGGCAGAGTTGTAGCAGGGCGGCCAGTTGCAGTGAACAGTTCGCTGCGTTTTCCTAGGAACATGGCGCAGTCGATCTCGTCCCAAGCTCTCGCGCGTCAGCGCGAGTTCGTGGGCATGAGTGTGACGGAGTTGGCTGAGGCCGTTGGCGTTACCTCGCGCGCCGTCCGCTACTGGGAGGCTGGAACGCGGACAGTGGGTGATCGTTACTTTGGGCGGCTGCTTAAGGTATTGGGGTGTGATGCACAAGATCTGACTGGACGTGAGCAAGGAACCGAGACCCTCACGGACCTGCGGCGCGCCGCGGGTATGAGCGCGGAGGAGACCGCATCCGCGCTGCGAGGTAAACAAGCTGCGCAGGGGTTGAATGTCAGTGCGGAGAAGATCCGTGACCTGGAGTCGGGCAGGCAGGTGTGCGGCTGGACATGGCGATCTCCGGAGACTCTTGGGCAGGTAGTGCGGTTGCTGGTCCAGGTGTACGGGGTCCCTGATCGCTTGGTGATGGACGCCTGGCGTCGTAGCCGCCCACAAGATCCCCTTCCGGTACTTCCTGCCCGACGACCTCACCAGAAGTCAACCGAATCTCTGACTGCTTGGCATAGCCTCAACGAGCGGCAACGCATTTATCTGACCTGCATCTTCTCGCAGGACCAGGAGGCAGAAAAGGAGCAGCGGCGCAAGCAGCACGCCGGCGAGGTGAGCCAGTCGGCAGCTGTATGGCGACGTATGACTATGGCGCTCTCGGCCCCACCCAACATCGTTGGGTACACCACTTTGCAAGAGCGGTTGCGCCGAGCCGGTGTTCATGATCCGGGGGCCGGATCCTCAATGGCAGCGCTGGAGCGGCGCGATCTGATCAAGGCATATCGGGACCGGGTTTACATCGACGGTCTAGGGGATGTACCACGTACTCGGGTGGAGATGACCCGGCGTGGCAGGGCTGTCGCCCGTGCGGGTCTCGGTGTTCCTCGCGAAACAGGGGCGCCCGCGCCGCTGCTTTCGCAATGGTTGTGGAAGATCACGATCCGGGTCGCGCGGGCTGGTGAACAGGGTGTGGACGGTAGCTTGGCCGGGCGTGGACCGCACTACCTGGCCGTAGGGCAAAGTCCTGACGGACGCACTCCGAGCAGGGGGTTCATAGTGCTCCGCCACCCGAATGGAGTAACTCACGGACCGTACCGGTGGTTCCTCAGCGACTCCGGAAAGCGTCACATTATCGACTATCTTGATGCTTACCGGACCATGTATCCGGAAGTTGACACTGAGGGCATCGAAGAGATCTCTCGTTGATCCTTTCGGGGGTTCTCCGCTTTTTGTCGGTGCCTTGGCATAGGGTTCCGGCTCGTGACGCAAGCTGATGACACAACCGACATTCAGCAGACCCACTCCCTTCTGGAAATCGTCAAAGCATTCGCCGTATGCGAGCACGCGATAGCTGGCAAGGATCTGGATGGTCCGAAACGTCTGGGGCATCTGATCGAGGCCCACGCCATCCTGATGGCGGTTTGCGGGCCTGGGCATCTGATCCGGTTCGAGGAACTGCTGGGCAGGCTCACCGGTGACCGAGCCGGTTCCCTTGAGGGCCTGCTGCCCGACTGGATTGACACCGAGGCTCTCACGGGTGTGAGGCTTCTGGACAGCGAAGGCGTGGCTACTGGGGACGGTTTCGACTTTCGGCACGAAGCTCAGCGCGTTATCCGAGCCGCGGAGAAGGTTGGGAGGTTCAGCGGTCAGGTGACGAAGCCCAAGCTCGACGACGAGTACAGTCAGGAAGCCGTCTTCAGTGCGATCAAGGGTCCCTTTTATGAGAGGCACCGCACCACGTTGGTGGAGAATCCGATAGTTCGTGTCGGTGGACTCACCGATCTAAAATTGCCGTCCCGCGCCAATGGCTTCTACAAGCCGGTCCCGCAGTACGCGCAGCACAACGGATGGTGGTGGCCCTGTCCCGCCTGTGGGTGGCCGATGAAAGTAACGGTCACCCGTTCGGGCGCACGTACCCGCGGTAGGGTCCGGTGCCTGTATCACTGGCATGAGGAGACGGGGGCGTCTTACGAGTTCGTGACGACCTCCAGGAAGAAGACGGCGCCTGAGCTGAGTCCGACCTTTGAGTGCCGAGTGCCGTCGGGACGGTTCGCCCGCCTGTGGACGGGTGCCGTGCCGCGCTTGCCGGAGGCCAAGCCTGTCGAGGACTACATGGCGCTCGTGCGACCCGTCTGGCGGTACACAGTTGTTCCGGGCTTGCCGGAACTGAGCCTGCATCGGGCTGTGGCAGATGCGCTGAAGGGTACTTCTTGGACGTCTCATCTGTGGCCCAATGGGGACCAGTGTGATCTATGGATCGCCCACCAGGACGGCGAGAAGCCGAGGTTTCCCGCCGACTTCAAGGACTATACGTGGGTGAATCATCTGGTCAGCAAGCTCCACCTCGACGGCGGTGACGGGGGAGGTGCGGAGTATCTGGTTGTTCCTGATCACCGGCAAGAGCAGGTGGCGCAGCTCGACATGGTGTGCCGCATGCACGGGATGAAAGCGGCGATGACTGCAACCGCCTATCTGGAAATGATCGTCAACGGGGTCAGGGAAGGCCAGGTATGAGCGGGGAGATGACGGGGCGCGAGGCGGGTCTGGCGGGGGCACTCGCGCTGGCGGCGCTCTACTTCCCCCGTAAGGACAATGAGGACCGCATCCTGGCGGGATTCGAGGAGGCCACGTTCTTCGCGCACCGCAAGCCGCAGGCATGGTCGGGATGGGGCAGCCTGCCGACAACGGAGCGTGACGTCATACGCCAGGTGATGGTCTTGATGTCGCCGGAATGGACGGATCCAAAGAAGCTCAAAGTGGCAGTTCTCGCCCTGCTCGGTACGCATGCCCCTGATCCGACCCCGGCCGACAAATCAGGTGGTTCTCTGCGTCTACCAGAAGGCGATCCCTACTTGGCTGACGCGGTCATCCCCCGAGTGGGAGGGGCCTACCTCGCGTACGCACAGCGTGTCACCGGCCCGTTCTTCACCTTCGGCAAACGTCCTAAAGCCCAGGCACTCGCGGGTCCGGGAACCTACAAGACCAGGACCGCCTACCTGGGTAAAGAGCACGGCACGACCAGCCGCATCATCCGCATCCCAGAAAACCCTGGCTTCCTCGAAGCACCCGGCCACGAGGCATTGCCTCAGGTGAGAACCCGCCCGCAGCGGGACCGGGTGGCGCCGTCGGTCGTGTCCCTCCTCAAGGTCGCCAAGACACTGAGCGAGCAGGACAAGAGCGTCGCCTATTTGCATCAGACCCTCAAGCGCTTCTTCAAGGGCATGAAGACCACCCGAGGAGAACTGACTGAGCTCGACTTGACGTCAGGAGACCTTCAGGTTCTGAATGCACCCACAGGAAGCGGCAAGACGGTACTCGTCAGGGTTCTGGCATCGTGGGCGGCTCTCAACGACATCCGGATCGCTCTCGCGGTGACCGACGTTCGTGCCACCCTGGACATGGCCTGGGACATTAACAAGGACCTCGCTTACTTGCATCGGATCGAAAAGCTCGCTGGTCCAGCGCACTGCACTCCGCTGATGTCGCCGACCAGCATGCACCGTCGGGCCATGGACTACGCGGCCCTCAGCCCGTCTGGCCGGATAGACCAGTGGGATCTCCGGACCAGGACCGATCTCGGCTTACTGTCGGCGGGCTGCGCCCAGCGAGCCTTGATGGATCCGCCGACCCTGTATCCGTATGGTGAGGAGAACTGCACCTCACTGACCTCCGCAGCTAGCGGCTCTGTCCGTCACACCTGCTCTTTCGCACCGGTGTGCGGCAAGTTCCAGCAGTTCTACCAGGCGACTGACGCGGCCGTGATCGTCACCAACCACGCTAACCTCCTGGAAGGACGCACCCGCATCGGCGTCGTCATGGACGGACAGGAGTTCCACGGCAAGGCCCGCGGCACCAGCGGCATGAGCGTGCTGGAGCTGGCGCTGCGGTCCTGCGATGCCCTCATCATTGATGAGATCGACGCCTTCCAGACGCAGGCCATCAGCCGCTGTACCTCCGAAATCACCCTGGCGTCCCGGAAGCGGTCTACCGCGCTCCGAGAGATCGATCAGGACGCTAAGAACCTCCCTCTCGCCCATGAGATGGAGCTGGTGTCCCCCGTCAGCCATGCCAGGCTCATGGCGGAAATGCTGCTGTTGTGGCTCTGCTCCGATAGCGGATTGAAGCTGAACCCGGGCAACGAAACGGACGGCCCAGATGGGGCCAGCCGTGACAACGCCGGTTGGCGGCTGGCCCGCTCCCGTGACCGAGAAATCCTCCAACTGCTCTTTCCGGAGGAGACCTCAGCCGAAGAGATACCCCCAGAACTCTTCTTGCTCCTCGACGAGCTCATGCCCGCACGCTGGTACGAAGACTCCTCGCCAGGTGAGAGTCCCGGCTTCCCCGCTGGGGCCGATTGGGAAGCCATTCAGACTGCCCTCACGATCCTTACCGCACAACGCGGTCAGGACTACCTCACCGAGACCCGCGAGGAAATGCGTAAACTCCTCGCGAACATCGTGCCGAACGCGCACAAGCGGTCCGCCGCAGTGAATCTCTTGGTCACCCGCAGCGTGCTGCGAGAACTCGACACTGCTTTGGATAATCTGCGGGAACAGGCGCAGGCATTGCGCTATCTCGATCTCGGGTCCGTCCGCAAGATCCTCGAAACCATGCGGAGCGGCATGGTCGTCACTCTCTACCCGCTGGCGATGCTGGGCCGATCCATCCACGGTTATCAGGTCAAGGGAATGGAGAACAAGGAGAGGGAAGCCGAACTCCTCTCCCGCTCCTTCGGCGGCGATCCGCACACCTTCGTCTCCGAACTCGGGGGCCTCACCTCCTTGCTGACCGCCGGGGTGCAACGCCCGATCATGGGGCTATCCGCAACCGCTTATCTCCCGCAGGCAGTGCAGGAACACATCCACGCCCCCGTCCGCTGGTGGCTGCCCGACACCCGCCCCGAATCCATCGTCACCGTTCCTACTCCCGTCCGCGGGCACAACGGTGATGCTATGAGGATCGGAGGCCTTCCAGCGGAACGGAAACCCAACGCCCTCCGGGATCTCGGCAGGGGTCTGTACGAGCAGCAGCTTGCCAGGCGGTTGGCTTTCTTGGAGCGGAAGGACAAAGACCGGGCCCGCGTCATCCTCGCCGTCAACTCCTATGAACAGGCTGCCTATCTCGCCTCCGGGGTGGCTCAGGCCGACGGCCTTAGCCACCGGGTATGCCTCCTGGTGAAGAAGTCCGAGAAGCAAAGCTACGAGGAGCACCTCCCCGCGCAGGTCGACAGGATGGTTCGGGAGGAGTTGAAGGACTTCCCCGAACGTGGAGAAATACTGATCGCTCCCCTCGCGGTCATCGGACGGGGCCTCAATATTGTGGTCGGCACCAGATCGGCGGTCAGCGACATCTACCTGTGTGTTCGCCCTGTCCTAAGCATCGAAGACACTGACTGGCTGCACGCGAGCGTCAACGCCGTCGGTATCAATTCGCTCCCACCAGGCGGGAGTGATGAGCCCCTTGCCGCCCTCATGACAGCCAGCGAGGCATCCTGGAGGCAGCTCTCCAAGATCCTGCGTTCGCCAGCCCGGTTCTCCAACATGGACCACGACCTCCGCAAGGAACTCGTGGCGGGCATGTTGGTCATGCTCATCCAGCTCGCGGGCCGTGCCCGCCGAGGCGAGACCGATATGACGCTGCACATCGTGGACCACTCGATCCACGACAAGAAGTTCAGCTCCGACCTAGCCACGATCATCAAACAGATCCACGCCGACTGGAACCCGGAACAGCGCGTGGTGATGAACGAGCTCTACGGCCAGGCACTACAGGCATTCCTGACGTACGCGGGCCTCGACAGCGCCATCATCTGAACTACAAGCCTGTCTTCGTCTCCCCCGGGACGGAGGTCGGCATGCTTCCCACTTCCGGGGGAGGAACCCGAAAGGCGAGGTACCCCACGATGGGGCGAGGCAACACGCGACGGGATCTCACCGCGCACACCACATCGATCAAGTGCACTAGGGAACTCCTGGACGGCATGACAGCCCTAGTCTGGAACTTCGGCGATTTCTACTCGCCGACGCGCCAGGCATGGCGGGACCTGGGGAGCCTGGCCGCGCGGAACCAGAAAAGGATCAACGGCGAGCAGGAAGCCGACCCGTTCCTCATCCCCTATTCCATCGCTGTCACCGTGCTCCAGCAGATCACTGATGGCTATGTCTACCTGGACAAGAACTTGGCATTCATGGTCACGCTCAACCCTGTAGAGCCCGCGATCCTCAAGAGCGTCTTCACCTACCTGGAAGGCGTCGTCCGTAGGATTCCTCTTGACGAGATCCCCTTCATGGACCCGCCCGACCTGGCCCACCGGATCTCAACTACCAGCGCACAGCGTCTCAGCCTCGCTGACAACATTCTCGACAAAGAGGACGGCCAACCCACCAGCCCGGACCGCTGGGCCTATGAAGCGGTGAGGTGGCACATAGCCAAGAAGTTGGCATCTGTGTCGTTCCTTGACCGGGAAATGGAGCGGATCCGGGAGGAATACGAGGGCAAGGACGGCGAGACCAAGTACAGAACAGTCGGCTGGAGGCCCTCGGGCAACGTCGCGGCCGTGGACTACCGGCCGACCAGCGACGGCGACCTGATTGCTTGGGGAAACCCGATGGGTCCGATCCCAGCGCGTCTCGCCCATCCGGTCAAGCTCAGTGACGTGGCCACTGCCCGCCCCGAGAACCCCACCCGGGCTCAGGTTCAGTACGCGCTGTCCCGCCTCTCGATCAAGATGGCCACCTACACAGCCGAACCTGTTCCGATCCTGAACCTGGACGCCCATGTCCGTCGCATCAACAACACCGTGATCCACGCCAGCACCGTCCTCGTAGATCAAGGAAAGGGTCGGCCGCTGCTGTCGCTTTCTTTGGGCGGGCGCGGCCTACGCCGGACGAACAAGCACGCGCTGGAAATCCTCTCGAAGATGGACGCCGATAGATCCTCTCTCGACCTCATCGAAGACCGGGTAGAACATGAGCACAGTCTGCTGAAGGTCTTGGATGAAAATGGCAAGCGAGTGGAGATCCTGACCCCGGCGCCTGGAGCGGTCAAGCCGACCATGCCGAAGACCGGCCCCTTCGCCGTCGGCGCCGGGGCGGGCATCCACCATCTGGCGCTGCTCAGGGAACACCTCGAGCGCGTATTTGGGGACAAGGTTTCTCCCTTCGATCTGCGGTCGAAGGGAGACGTCTTCGGGAAGAGAGCCCACGAGCCGGCTAGCGCCGCCGAAGGCAAAGAGCGCACGCAGAAGAAGGAGAAGGGCGAATACCTCGACCTTGTAGGTAAGCCGTCCCCCGAGAGCATCCTTCGGTCGATTGAGGCAACTGGATATCAGAAGCTTCGTATCCTCTGCCTGTGGTATCGGCACGAGACCCGGATGCGGATGCTCCACGGCCTCGCTCACTCCTACGATCTCAATCCAAATGATCTTGACCCTGTCGACGGTGAATTCCTCTCGGTCGCGCCTGGAATCGAGGCCGTCTTTCATGACGCCCGAGATCTTCTGGAACACGGACCCGGCACTCAGCGAGCTGCGGACACCGAAAAGATCACCAGCCGGTTCGCGGAGCCGAACGTCCTCCTCGTTGCCTGGTGCGAAACAGAGTTCCCCGTGCAAGGCAAAGCTCATGAGGGCATGAAAGCCGCTGATGCGAAGAAGGCTCTGGAAGAGAGCGACGCCAAGCACCAGGTCGTGCGTGAGCTCGCCAAAGCAGCGGTGCCATCCCAGTTCCTCATCGGCCGCTCTTACGACCCCTTCACCAAGACCTTCAATGTCATCAAAACGCCTGAGAAGGCATTTGAGGACCATCGCGTTTACATGGGGCTGCTGGACCTTTACCGATCCTGCGGCGTTGTGGACGACCGCTTCGAACGCGCGCTCTACCCCGACGACGACCCCTACCCACTGCCTCGTCTTGGGTTCTGCGGCATCCACATCCGAAAGCAGGCCACCGACTTCAGGTATAAGGGCGCACCTAAGAGGATCATCACCGCCTGCGCGATCATCCCCTCCGCCAAGCCCGGAGACCCCTGGCGTATGCTCGGCTGGAGCAACATCCACCCGGAATGGGAGCATTACGCCCAAGCCCAGGGCCATTTCCATGCTGTGGACTATCCCCTTCACACGGAGGACGGGGATAGTGACTTCCAACGCTGGGCGCAGGCTGGCGAAGACGTCCGCATTGCGCTCAAAGAACTCCGGGACGAACTCGACGGGCTTCCATACGTTCTGATGATCGATGGCCACGCGTGCCGCCGGGTATGGCCTGGCCTTCAGAACAGCAGGCAGGGCCTTGGGAAGAAGTCCGACGATCCGCGGCTCTGGCTCCCCGGAACCGGACTCCCTCCTTCTTGGAACCCCGTCAGCATCATCCGGATGAACTGCGCACAGGAAGAAATGCCGCGCCTAGCCTCCGTTATCGAAAAGCAAAAGAATGGCAAGATTGTTCCGCTTAAGACCTCCAGCGACCTGTACTACCCGGCCGATCAAGCCGAAGGCCATCCGTGGTTTCTATTCACCGAACCGAGAAACTACGGCAAGAAGCGCCATGGTCAATGGAAGACGCGCTGGCGCGCCGACCCAGGTCAGGCGTCAAACAACGCTGATGAGCGCAAAGAAAACGAACTCAACGCCCCGTGGTACGCCATGACCACCCGCGAGATCACCCCGATGCACACGAGAGACGGCTACAACCGGGAAATCCTCGCTGTCGCCGCAGCGCGGCTGAGCCACCAGGCCCTCTCATGGTCGGACCGGACCCGATACCCTGCCCCTCTCCACGCCGCACTTCAAATGGATCTCGGCCACCCACAATACCGTCGCTCCGCGCCGAAGGACCTTGAGAGCATGGAGATCCTTAGGCAAGCCACAGGTAACGACGCGTAGGAGGCAATCTCTGCCTCTCGGGGGGCGTGATCTTGTCGTCACCTGGCTCGGTCGACCGAACGTCTCTGAGGCTGACGTTTCATGAAATCTTTGATGTCTCGCCGGGGAGGAACATCTGAGAGAGCGGGGATTTGAGCTTCCCTCAGTAGTCCGGACACCGGCCACAAAGTCCAGACGCGCGCCATCGGCATAAGCCAGCAGGTTGATGGCCAGTTCGCCTTTGGTGGCGAAGGTCAGCTCCAGAGGCAGCGCGGTGGTGATCGCCTTGACCGGGTCGCTGATCTGCTCGGCGGGGATCATTGGTGCGTACCGATCAGCGCGTGGCCGGCTTCGGCGCGGACATAGGCCAGGTGCACGGTGTTGATGCCGTTGTCGATGCCGCCCGCGCAGCCCATGTGCTGGCGCTTGACCCCTGCTGTGGCGCTGCCCTTCTTCTCCTGACCGGACTCATCCAGCACCCCTACGGTCAGGCTGCCCGGCCAGGCGCCGGCGTCCAGGCCGGCGATGGCGAACCGGCGCACGGCGCTCATCGCGCCCTGAGCTGCCCCCCGCAGGACGTCCTCGGTTGGTTGCGCGTTAGGCCGCCAGGCCTCATCATGCAGGGGCGTGATCATCAGCTCCGGTGCGTGCGCTCCCGCCAGGCCGTGGGGTGGGCTCTCCAGTAGTGTCGTCCCACGGCCGCGCCGCCCGGTTCGGGCCTGCGCCGGGCGGTTGCCGTGATTAGAGTGCGGGGTTCGCAACCACGGCCGGAGTAGCGATCATAGGTCGGTTCAGGCCGCTCCGTGTAGCTCGGCAAGCAGGGCGCGCAGGCTGTCCTCGCCGTGACGGACTGCGGCAGTGAGGGCATCCAGGTGGGCTGCTGGGAGGTGCCCGGCGCCGAACCCCGAGGCGGTGAGCACGCCAGCGACTTCCTGTTCCTGCTGCGGGGTCATGCGGGAGCGCATCCCGTGGTGCCCCATGACCTCTCGGGCAGCGTAGGCATCCGAGCAGGCCACGCCGATGACAGTGGACCGTAGGTCGGAGTCGTGTGCCGTGGGTCGGTCGGCGGTCAGGTCGAGCACGGTCAGGGCGAGCCGAGTCCGGAACGCGGCGGTCATCGGGTCGGGATCGGTGATCAGCGCGAGAGTTTCCCGCCCCGCATGGTCTAGTTCGTCCTGTGGTGTTGGCGTGGTCGGAGGACGGCAGTAGACGCGCAGGATGGCGGCGACGGCGTTCTCCCAGGGCTCTGTGGGAACGCTGGAGTCGATCATGGTGGCGGCCTGCTGCGGGAGGCCCTGTTCCATCAGCGACATGATCGTGAGCTGGCGGCCGTCGAGAAGCCGCTGACCGACGCCGCGGTGCGCGGCCATGGATTCGGCCGCCTCGGTCCAACGGCCGACGCTTGCGAGGGCTCTGGCGCCGTCGATCAGCAGGGTGACCCACAGCTCCGTACAGATTGTGCGGTGGTCTGCGACGGTCCGGATCAACGGCGACAGGTCGACGGCGTGATCGCGGATGACGGTGGCGCCGCGCTGCTCGGCGGCCCGGTACAACTGCTGCAGCACCGCGAAGGCAGCGCTACCTTCACCTTCGCGGATCAGGAGTCGGGCGATGTTCACCAGCGGCATCAGCGACATCACGGCGATGTCCTGGTCCAGGCTCTCGGCCTCGGCGAAGACCTTGTGCTGCCGCCAGCACAGTTCGGCTGCCAGGTCGGGCATGCCGCTGTCGGAGGCGATGAGCGCGGAGAAGTTGAGGACACCGCAGGCGCGGGCCACCCGCTTGGAGTGGTCCGCGCCGGGCGTTTCGGCGGTCAGCGCGGTGAGCTCCGCAATGCGCTTGTCCAGTGGAAGCCCGGGGGGTTTGGGACGGCAGACCAGCGGGATACAGGCGGCGATCGCAGGGTTCATCACGCTGCTCCCCTTCCTACGGCCAGTCGATGACGAGTCGGCCGTTGGTCTTGTCGATGACGAAGCGTGAGTCAGCGGCCTTCAGCAGGTCGCGGTTGGCGGCCGTGGCCATGCGGAAGCCGGGGGCCGGGGCGTCGTTGCCGTAGTCGCGGTCCCATTCCTGGATCGCGGCGGCGACCTGCTCGGCGAGGTCGGCGGCGCGCGGGCCGTGACCGATGACGCCGATCTCCCAGAACCGGCCCACGGTGTCCTCACCCTCGCGGACGGTCAGATAGGCCAGGCTGTCGCCGTTGAGCGCCGCCATCGAACCCCACCCGAAATGCGGGGTGAACCCGGGCCGCCGGCCAGGTACCCGAGACAGACCGTTGGGCAGGACGCACGCCAGCCACAGATAGACCCACTCCCAGGCTGAACCCTGCCGGAACTTCACGCCCGTGTAGACCTGGTGGGAGGGCTCGTCCAGGACGGTCCGCATCGCCTCCCCTACGCACACTGCGCTGCCTGAGCGAACGCGGCTTCGCCCTGCTCACCCAACGCTGGCGCACCCTGCAGCACATCACCACCAGCCCCAGCAAGATCGGCAACATCGCCCGCGCCGCCCTCGTCCTCACCCAATTCGAGCACGGCAGACTCATTTAAAAGTCACTGAGATCGCCTCAATGAGTGGGAAAGCACTGCTTCGCTGGTGTTCAGCGCGATGAAAAGACCGGCCCTCGACCGCACCGGAAATCTCCGGTGTCCCATAGCGCAGACCTCCACCACTCCGGCGAGCTTGCGCGTCTGCTCGCCGGTGAGTAGCGCGGCGCACCCCTCATGGGCCAGCACCTCACGCGCCGCGTATCCATCGCGGGACGCTATCGCTCGCTGAATCAGCGTGGCGGCGACATTCCTCACCCCGGGATGCTCTGCGCCCTCAGCGGCGTCGAGAATGGACAAGCCCAGCCGCACGCTGAACACCGTCAGGCCAGGCGCGGGAACGAGCCGCTGGTAGCGGTCCACCAGCACGGCCAGGTCGTCATCGACCGGTTGGTGGGCAGCACGACGGGACAGCACGGTCAGGCACGCCGTCACCGTATTTTCCCACGGCTCACCAGGAACGGTGTCCGCGAGCAGCGCCAAGGCGCCTTGAGCGTCGCCTGCGGTGCTGCTCGCGATGACCGCGACCTGGCGGCCGTCGAGCATCCGTCGGCCGACACCGTTGTGCTGTTGGAGATGCGCGAGCGCGTCCTGCCAGCGGCCCGCGCTGGTCAGGGCACGAGCCCCCTCGGCTAGCAAGACGCCCCACAACCACTGGCGAACCTCTCGGTGATCGTCGGTGGTCGAGGTGAGCGTTCCCGCCCGCACCGGTAGACCGTCGAGGACGGTGTCGGCGCGGGTGGTGACAGCCTCGTACAGGTCGGTGAGGAGCCGCAGAGCGCCGTCGCCGTCACCATCGCGGATGCGCAGGCGAGCGAGGTTGACGAGGGGTTCCAGCGCACGGCGCGCGGCCTTCCCGTTTAGAGGACAGGCATGCAGGTAGAGCTCGGCGTGACGGTGACACCAGGCCCGCGCGAGGTCCGGCAGCCCGAGATCGGAGGCCAGCAGGGCGGCCTGGTTGAAGACGACGGAGGCCGACGATGGATCTCCGTCGCGCTCGGCCGCGTCGGCGAGGGCGCATAATTCGCCGACGCGGGCATCGAGCGGTGTACAGGCCGGGCGTGAGCGCGCGACGAGGGGAAACCGGCGTGCTACTGGCCCGGCCGGATCCATTCCGCTACTCCCAAATGACCGTTATGGGGTGGTGTGGCCGATCCAGGACGAACCGGCCCGAGGCGGGATTGGAGGTCTCGGGGTTATCGGGCATTTCGAAACGGACGGTACGGGTGCGGTACTCCGTACCCCAGATCCGGACCTGCTCGGCCACCAGTTCCGCGAGGTTCTGACCGGTGGGCCCGTGTCCGATGACGCCGATCTCGTACAGTTTGCCGCCATCGGCCGACGGGGGAGTGGCGGGGCGGATGGCGAGGTAGGCGAGGTCAGCGCCTCGGATGGTGGCCATGGAGCCCCAGGGGAACATGGGGGTGACCTGGCCACGGTCCTTGGCCGCGGGCTCGACGTTCATCCGCATCAGGGCATTGTCGAGGCGCAGGCACAGCCACAGTTCCATCCACTCCAGCAGCACTCCCGGCGGGAAGAGCACTTCGGTCCACCTCTCGTGCCGTCCGGTGTCCAGTACCCCAGCCAGGGCGTGGCCGTCGACGGCCTGGTCCTTGTGGACCTGCAGGGTCACGTCCTCCTCGGGGGTGAGGGTGACGATGCGCCGTGCGTCGTCGCCGATCCCGCGCAGCGGCATGAAGACCGCCAGTTTGCTGCCCACGCTGTGCCAGCGGTCTTCGCCTCGCTCGAAGGCAATGGTGCGCGAGTTGGTTCCGCGCAGGCGAAGCGGCACAAGCAGGCGCCCGCCGGGGGCGAGCTGGTCCAGCCATGCGGTCGGTGCCTCGAACGCGCCGACGGTGGCGATGATCCGGTCATAGGGGGCGCGCTGGGGATGGCCAAGCGCGCCGTCACCGAGGATGACCTCGACGTTGTCGGCCCCGGCGGCGGCCAGGTGCTCGCGGGCGCCGTCCACCAGATCTTCGTCGATGTCGATCGTGACAATGTGGCCGCTCTCACCGACGATGGCAGCCATGATCGCCGCGTTGTAGCCGGTGCCCGCCCCGGCTTCCATGATTCGCTCGCCGAGGCTCGGAGCGAGCTGTTCGAGCATTCCGGCGACGATCCACGGCTGCGAGGCGGCGCTGATCTGGGTGCCATCCTCGGTCGTCTTGGTGTAAACGGGGTTGTCGGCGTACGCCTGGCCGAGCGGTACGCCAGGAAGGAACAGGTGCCGGGGGGTTCGCCGGAAGGCCGCCTCGACGGCGGGGGTGCGAAGCACCTTCTGCTCGCGCAGCCGGTCGGTCAGTTCGGCGCGGAGCCGGTCGGCGGACAACGCGGGGTTATCGCTGAGAGTAGTCATTCGGTTGACCTTAGTTGTTTCGGAGGTGGTGGCAGGTCGAGACGCGAGGTCCCGGTCTGTGGTGAACACGGTGTCCAGCGCCAGCGCGGCAAGGGCGGATTGGTCGGTTGCGGGGAGCCCGGCGCGGTTGGCGTGGAAGATGATGTGGTGGGCGAGGACGGCGCGCAGACCTCGCGTCAGCCGTCCATGGCGCGACAGGTCCGCCAGGGCTTGCCCGGCCTTCTCGAAGGCGGTGACCCACCCGTCGTAGCCCACGAGGGGACCGGCGTTCGCCGGATCGCACAGATCGCGGACGTTGACGGTCATAAGGCGACGCATCGCCGAGGCCAGCCTGGCAGCCCGCTCGGGGGCGACGGTCCCGGGCTCGGCGGGGCGCAGCTCGGCGACCTTTTCCCAGACGTCGCCTTGCTCGTAGAGGTCCAGACCGGCGGCGCGCAGCATCGCGCTACACAGCAGGGCCGTGGTCTCACGCTGTCCCAGCGCCGGACCGTCGTGGCGTGCGGCGCGGGTGAGCAGGTGGTGGCTGTCATGGTGGAACAGCTCGTGGGCGACGCTCATGGCCGCGGTCCCGCCGAACGCCGTCGTTTCGGGCTCGTAGATCCCGAGCGCCCAGCTGACGATTCGGCCGTCGGCGGTCAGTTCGTCCAGCAGGTCGGCGACGACGGTGGAGGTGGGGTCGTCGGGCAGGTAGCGCAGCCGCCAGGGGTGCTTGCGGACGAACCACCAGCCGTGCAGGAGACCCGCGCCCTGGGCTGCGGTCAGCGTCGGGCGCAGATCCCAGATGGCGACGTGTTCGGCCGTGGCGCGGTCGGGGACCTCGATGTTGTACTGGCGCCAGTCGGTGGTGAGCATCAGGTGGGGCGTCCTCACAAGGTAGGGCGGTCGCGGGCGGTCAGGCGATGAGCAGGCAGGCATCCCAGCCGGATCGGGGCAGGGTCGCGGTGCTGGGGGCAAGGGCGGCCAAGGCGACGCCGGCGGCGCCGTCGAGAAAAGCCGGATCGCATCCAACGTCACCCAGGAGAGCGGCGGCGGTGTGTTCGGGATCGCCAGCGGCGGGCTGGACGGCGTCCAGCAGGTCAGGGACGAGGGCATGCAGCCGGGCCGCGGCGTCCGGGGTGGCGTCAGAGGCCGAGATGGTGGCGACATGGGCGAGCCCGGCGTAGCCGTGGCACAGCGAAGTGTCGGTGATCGCCGCGCGATGGAGAGGGTCGGTCAGAGCGTGGATCAAGGCGCCCTCCGCCAGGTGTCGGCGGTCGGCGTCGCCGGTTGCCAGGGCGGCGAGTTGCTGGGCGCGTGCCAGGCCGACCGTGCCGTAGCACCATGCGGGACGTTGCGGGCCGCCGAGGTCGCGATGTCCGGCGCGCAGCTGGGAGCGGTTGACCCAGTACGGCCATAGCGGGCCGGCGCCGGTGTCGGTGCGCCACTGGTCCAGCCACGCGCAGATCCGGTCGATGGCGTCACGGTGGCCGGGCACGGTGACGTTGCGCTGGGCGGCGAGCGCCAGCAGGGCCAGCGGGCCGCCGATCCCGTGGGCCACCCCGCAGTTGCCGTGTCCCCCGGCGAACCGGACGCTGTCGCGCCCGGAGGGCCCCGAGGCGCTCCACCAGCCCGGAAGTGTCTCCCCATTGATCTTCAGGGGCTCGGTCAGGCGCACCATGTACTCCAGGACGGCGCGGACCACTTCGCCGCCGGGGTCGCGCCGCAGCAGGTAGGAGCCGACGCCAGTCAGGCCTCGGATCACGTCGAACTCGGCCAGTGCGGGCAGGCGCCCCGCGGTGATGCGGGCCTGCGCGAAACCAGCCCGGCGCCGGACATCAGCGGTGATCACCCTGTCGAGGCCTTCCAGGGCCTTGTCGTAGGAGCCGGGCCGGGCGGTGGCCGCGCAGGCGAGAACGTGAGCGAGAGCCGGAGCACCATGAAACAGGTGGCTGTCGGCTCCGGCGGTGAGCGGAACTCGGGTGGCGTAGGTGAGCCAGTCGTGGGCGCGCTGCCACGGTGCGAGGCCTACGGCGGCGCGTTCGATGTGCAGCAGGGCGATGCCCGGCGCCCCGTGGGCCAGCGACTGGCGCCACCACGGCTGAGCGGTCGACGGCCCGGGAACGGCATCGGGATGCGCCAACTGGTCAGCGACCGCTTCGGCGAACGCGGCGGCGGGGTGGTCATCGGTCACGAGCGGCCACCGCAGGTGCGAGCACGCCAGGCCAGGGCCGCAGCGCGGGCGAGGTACATGCCCACGGCCTCGTCGTCGAAGTCGATGCCAAAGGCGCGCACGAAGTGGATGTGCATCAGGGAGCCGAGGACGTCGTCGACGTCGATGCCCACGGCGTCGGGGCCGGACAGGTGGGTACGGTAGTCGGCCAGGGTCTCGTCTCGCGGCCTCCAGGCGGCGACGATCGCGGCGCCGCCCGGGGCCGCGCGCAGCGCCGCCCAGTCGTCGTGGGGGTCGGCGATGCGGACGGCCTCTGTGAACACCGGCCGCGCGACTCGGCCCGGTGCGGTGGCGGGAATGTGGTCGATCAGCCACTGCATGCCCGTGGCGACGCTGCCGGTGAACGCCACGGCGATCGCAACGTTATGGGCGGCCACCAGCGCTTGGTGGTGGGGGCGGACCGGCTGGCCAAGTTGGACGAGCAGGGCGCGCGAGTCGGCGCCGAACACCGCCTCGGCCGCGTCGATCGCCACCCCGGATCCCCAGCGGCCGGTCTCGGGGTAGGAGGTGGGGTAGGTCACCTCGCGTAGCAGACCGGCCCGATGCAGTTCCTCGGCCCAGGTACTCACCGTACGCACGGCCGGACCGAATCCTGTCGGGTCGGGCAATGCGATGCGCAGGCGCAGGTGATGGTCAGGGTCGCGGTAGCGGATGTACCACCAGGCCGGTTGGCCGAGCCGGTTGAGCAGGATGGGCAGGTGCTCGGTGAGGACGACGTCTTGGCGGTGGATGTCCCCATACAGGCTGGCGAGCAGCACACGGGAAGTGGCAGGCATCTGACCTTGGGTGCGGCTGACGATCCGTGCCCGGGTGGGTGTCGGCAAGCGCGGCCACGGCGGCGGTTCGACGGCCATCAGCGTCACGATCACCTCATGAGGGCGTCCCTCGCACCAACCGGCGTCTTCGGGGGCTGAGACTTCGGTCAGCACGGCATGCGACGCGGTGTTCAGGTGCGCGCGCAGCAGCGCCCGATGCCCGGCCACGTCCAAGTCCAGAGGCAGCAGCCGGTCCCCCTCGGCCAGGCGCACCAGGCTCGGCACCCGGCGCCGCACCTGCCAGGCGGTCAGGGCCTCATCCCATACCGTCCACGGTTGCGAGCGAATGGGCAGCTCGGCCGCCTTCAGTCGCCACCTCGCCGGGGACAAGATCGTGCGGCCGAAGCGTAACCTCGGCAAAAACGGCAGACGCGCGGCGGCACCCCAATCGAACATCGCCACCTGGGCACACTGGGCGCGGGTGAGTTCGGTCAGGAAGCGGGCGAGCGGCGGTGTGTGGGTCTGCAGGTTCAGCGCGTGCATCCCTGCGGCCTCCAGCCGCTGTCCGAGCGCGGGCGCGGCCAGGTACATCCGGCGGCCGTCGCAGCCCACCGCCAGATCCTCGACAGTCAATATCTTTTCGTCGGCGCGGTGCTCGGCCAAGCTGATCACGGTCGACAGGATCTGCGGAGCTCGGGTCACGTGTGTGGTCGCCGGGTCCAGAGGCGGAAAGGACAGCTGCGCCGCCATGGTGTCGGGGTCGCCGCCCGGCAGATCAGACAGCTCAGCGGCCAACTCTTCCCGGTCCCGCGGGTGAAGGACGCTCAGGAATCGGCCGGTCACCACCCCCGCAGCTCGTGAGAGAGTCATGATCTCCAGGCGGAAGTTGCCGCGCTGCAAAGCCTGCTGGTCGGCGGCATGAATGCGTACTCCCAGCTCCAGGTGCGACGGTGGCCGCAGCCGTTGGGAACCCAGCTCCAGGGCCGCGATCAGCTGTTCGTCCAAGACCACCTCGGCGCGGCCGTCGAGTGCCGCGTCTTGAGCCAGCGCCAGCAGCACCTCGTCGCGGCTCGACATCGGCGAGCGCTGCGCGGGTGTCACCGTGCCCGGGTATCCATCAGGCCAGCCGATACCGCTGTCGCTGACGACGTCCAGCAGCGGCACCATCGACCCGATGCCGAACCGTTCGTAGAACCGCTGGTGGTAGGCCCTCCAAGCGGGTGTGCCGTAGGGGTAAGCGCTCAGACGTACCAGGGTCAGCGCGGCACGCTCTGCTTCACGGGCGACCTCTTCGGGGAGGACAGCCTGCGCATCCAGCCGCAGATCCACCGCGAGCGGGTGTTGCCTGGTTTGGGCGAGGCGGCGCATCCGCGCGGTCGCGTCCGTGCGAACTACGCGGCCCTCGCTCGCAGGCGCCTGGTTGTGACGCTCAAGGAGTGCGTGTACCTCTTTCAACTCGACGGCCAGGTCGGCGACCGGTGCCACCGTCGCGGCCCCAGCTGCCTCCAGTTGCTCCACCAAGTGGCCCAGGGCGTCGGGTTCGGTGCTGGGCGCATGCAAGCTGGTGATCAATGCGCCACGAGTGACCAGCTCGATGAGCATCGCCGAGATCTTCGCCGACGTGGCCGCCGGGAATTCTGCCTGGATCTTCGCTTCCAGGTCCTCCATGCGGATTGGTGCGCGGGCCGCGTTGATCGCGGCGCGCACCGCAGGGGTGTTGCGCAGTGAAATCTCTATCGCCCCTGTTCCCCGCAGCTGGTAGGGCACGATCAGACGGTTTCCGCGCACCATCAGCGTGGTGTTGGCCACCACCGGCAGCCGGGTCATAAGGCTGGAGCATCCCTCCAGTTGTGTGACGACGTCGGCCAGCCATTCCGCCCCTGCTCGGGCAACGGCGTGATGCCGGGTACCCCAGCTCAGTTGCGCGGTGGCCCCGAAGGACGCCGGGGCCACTCCGGCGAACAAGCCGAACGGCGTCGCTCGCCCCACCATGCGCTGCAGGTAGCGGGCCACGGACAGCAGCGCGCGCCACGTCTCGCGGACGGCGGGTTCCTCGGCCGCGCAAAGGGTCCGCACCTGCGCTGCGAGCACTGGGCTGGCGTGGTCCAGGGCTTCGGCGAGACCGTTGACCGCCCATACCTGCCGGAGCCAGTGCGCCCAGGAAGCGACGCGCTCGGGCGCGGGGTCGGTCAGGTCAGGCCACGGCGGCAGATCTGGCCAGGAGTGGGCACCTGCACGGATGAGAGCCGTGCCGGCAGATCGGAACCCCGGACGAACGTGGGAGGGCATGCATGCCTCCGTGATGTCGCGGTGATCAGGGGATGGCCGGCGCCGCTGCGGGAGGGCCCATGCAACGGCACCGGCCTGAGATCAGGCGTGCGCCCGATCAGGGGGCGTTGGTAACGCAGGCACCGCAGGTGCTGGTGCAACCGTCATCGGTCATGTTGATCAGACCGGCCGAGTCCGCTACCTCCAGTGTGCGGACGTCCAGGTCGAAGAGGTCCGACTCGGCCGGCTCCTCAACCTGCAACTCCAGTACTGTTGCGGTCATCCGAAATCTCCTTTCCGCTCGATTGCGGAGCTTGGAATGGCCCCGCCCTAAGTTCCGTACGAGAGCGGATGCCTGGCGATATGCACAGCCAGCACCCACGTTCGCTGGTTACGTGCTGCTGACGCAGCTGCTGCCGCACGTGGACCCGCACCCGCCGTCTGTGGTCGAGATCAGGCTGTTGATCTGACCGCTGCTCTCCACGACACGGATGTCCAGGTCGAAGAGGTCCGAGTCGGCCGTCTCCTCGACCCGCGACTCCAGCGTCATCGTGCTGGCGCTCATCAAAGGCTCCTTCCGATTTAACGGTTGATTGGAAGTGCTCCGTATTGCATGCCTTCCACTTGGAGTTGTCAAGAGTTTTCTTTTCGACACTTGTTTGGCGCGACACTATTTTCGGCCGCCTTCTCAAATGCCGGGCACCCCAAAGAAGCAATCGACGATGATGTAATGCCTAACTGCGGGCACGCTTAACGTTGAGCTGCTTGTTGAGCATTTATTGCAAGGGTTACGGAATGAAAATTTCGGGTTTACGGAAAGTTGAAGTGATTAAAGGTAATCCTACCCGCGAAAGCGGCATGCAGATATCGCGGCCAGACCCTATTCGATCCTGCGGCTCCGGCCGGTGGACGTCTATGTATTCGCTGACATCCTGCTATGGATCAGCGGCTCTTTATGTTGAGGACCATTGAGTCATACAGCGGCGCCTCGTCCCAAGGTCGCGACTCCCCAACCTTCTTATATCCCCATGACTCGTACGCCAATTGAGCCGGTCTCGCTTCTGGCTCAGGTCGCATTGTCAACGTAACCCGCTCGACTTCCAGACCTTCTATCAAAGCGGTGTGAAGCTTTTTGGCAATGCCGCGCCGCCGCCACGGGTTTCGGACAGCCAGTTCGATGATGACGAAGGTTCGGTCCCCGGTTTCCCGCGTGAACTCCTCCGGCGCCGGTCGAAGCAGCCCTCGCCACCACTGGGTGTCCGGCGGCAATAGGTATCCGAAAGTGAAACCGACAACCTCCATATCCTCATACGCGATCGCGAGCCGGAAACCCGGACGTTCGACCTGACGCTGGAAGCGCTCGATGAACTCTGCGACATCCCGTGGCCCCTCCAGGTACGGAGGCTCGGCGTATACCTCTTCGTACGCTGAAAGGATCGCGTCCAGCTGCGCCACCGCCCCGCTGCCGTCCCATCGCTGGATGGTCACCTGATCAGTCATATCGCCCTCTCTGTTAGGTGATTCGATAAGACCTCAACCGAACCGGCTGTTGTTCGACTGTCGGTCTTCGTGAGAAGATTGCGGACTTCCCTCAGCCGCCGGATTACACGCCCGGATTCAACTTCTTCCAGATGAGGCAGAGAAGCAACCGCTTCGGAAGCGGCCTCGTCAGCCTCTCCGGCCAGTACCAGGCTACGGGCCAGAGTGAGCCGATAAAGAGCAGCATTACGGGTGTAGGTGCGCTCTTGATGGGCCAGAGCAGCGCGCAGAAACGGAACAGCCGCGTTATGGTGCCCGGTTTCTGCGTAGATTAAGCCCTGCGTGTAACCAAGTTCGGCCTGTCCATGGAAGGCTGCCCATGACGGTGCCGGCCGCTCTCGGTCGGAACGTTCAATCACGCGCATCGCACAAGCGAGTTCCCGTCGCGCACCGCTGTTGTCTCGCATTTTCGCCAGAGCGCGAGCTTCACGTGCGACGATCATCGATACCAAAATTGGCGACTGCATAGCCTCAGCACGCAACCGGGCCGCACGGGCTAGGTCATAGCCGTCTCGCGGCCGGTCCTCGTGAATGGCTTGCATGCTGAGGCTGGCGAACACCATAACTTCAAGACTTGGATCACGCAGCATGGTGGCGGTGGTCAATGCCTCGCCCCAGAACCGGCGAGCCTCGTCTTGCTGGTCGGCGTCGTAATGTAACCAACCACAATGCTCCGCTGTTTCTCCTGCCAGAAGCTGGAGTTGTCGGCCGACACTAGCGGGGTAGCTTCCAGTGTTGATCACACGACGAATCCGCTGTAGATGCCGTATGGCAAGAGATCGCACATCACCCCCGCCATAGGCATCGTCGAGAGCATAGAGCGAACGCAAAACCTCGCGCAGCTCAGCGATATGGGTGGTGCCTACAGAGGCGGAACCGGACAGGCTAATACTCGCAGCAGTGCCGAGGGTATCGGCCAGGAACATTCTACGGTCCAGGCCGAACGTGTTTTCGGATGTCCGCTCAATGTATTCCGTTCTACTCGGAGGCGGCGACGGAAATCCCAGTTCAGCAGGACTCATGCCGAACATCGCGTGCAGCACCCGCCATGCTCGGGGACGCGGAAGGGGCGGATTCGGTTTGCGCCAACGACGTAATTGTCGCTCGGTCAAATTAGCCTCCTCCCCCATCAACTGCGCTGACCTCGCGTATTCCGCAAGGAACGCGGCCGCTTGTCCCCAGCCACGCAGTCTGCACTCGCGATCGAACGCCGTCCACTGCTCGGTCATGTCCGCCTCGGGGTAGTCATCGTTCCTCACGGTAGCGCAGGACTTTTCCAGCGAAAGTCCGCCGAGAGACGGAAAAGTCCGGTGAAAGGTCCCCCTTCGCGTCCGGTCTGGTGGCCCGCCCGCACAGTTGCATGGAGGGGAGGGCAAGCAAAGGCAAGGAGAACACGATGACCAGCCCGGAAAGTTCCATGATGAGTGAAGACCTCAGACCGTACGTTGAGCTGCCCGGTTCGCCTCCTACATCCGCTGGCGTGTATGACACGCTGCGGGGTGGCAAGGACAATTTCGGGGGCGACCGCGCTACGGCTGAGCAGCTCACCGAGATCATTCCTGAACTGCCCGAGCTGGCCCGCGCCAACCGACAGTTCCTCATCGAGAGCGTTGAGACCCTCGCCCGCATGGAGATGCGATGGTTTCTCGACCTGGGGTCGGGCCTGCCTTCGAACAGTCCCGCCAAGGATGATCTGCATCGGGTGGCCCAGCGGATCGTGCCTGACGCCCGGTTCGTGTATGTGGACAACAACCCGAACGTCGCAGCCCACGGCCGGGCGCTGCTCGCGACGAACGACCTGGTGCGCATCGTCGAGGCCGACGTCCGAAACACCACCACGTTGCTGCAGCACCCGGACATAGAGGCACTGCGGTCCGGTGGTAAGCCGGGTGCGGTTATCGCCGGCGCGCTGTTGCACTTCATGCCCGACGACGAGCCGCGACGGATCCTGACCACGCTGCGGGAGTGGATGCCCGAGGGTAGCCACCTGGTGCTCTCACACGCCTGCCCTGGTGCCATGAGCAAAGAGGATCTGGAGAAGGCGACCGCCGCCTACGTGGCTGCGGACGCGCAGATCTACCCGCGCCCGATGGAGGAGATCGTCGGGTTGTTCGACGGGTTCGAGGCGCTGGAGCCGGGAGTGGTACCGCTGGAGCCCCACAGGCCTCGTCGGACAAATGCACCGGTGACGCAGAGCGGGCACTTCGTCGGGGGTATCGCCGTGCTGCGGAATCGATGATGCACAGCGAGGGCGTCCCCGGTCGGCCGCGAGCGCCGCCCACCTTCACACGCTATCTATCGACCTCATGACGAAACCGGCGGTGATCAACGTGATGGACCAGCCCGGCGACGAGATCATTCTGCGTGCCCTTGGCCAGGCGGTGGAGGGCAGAAGATTCCAGGCGACCCTCACCACGCGATCACATCTGTCTCTCGTCGTTGTCAGGCGCGACAACGCCGCCTTCGGAGGACGGATCACCGTGAGACCCCGGCAGGGTAAGCCGTGGCTGTGGTGGATCTGGGGAGCGCCCATCGCCCCCGCCAGTGAGATCGAGGCCGCCACCTCGCATATCGCACGAGCTCTGACGCGTCCGATCGTTTCCCTTCGATCTCACCCCACGGCTTCGCTCAGCCCTCTCATGAGAGCTAAGTTCCCCCCTCTTCGCTGAGCGGCAGTCGGCCGCCCACTCATCTGACATTTCCTTTTACGATTCGGAGCGGTCCTTGCGTTCCCCCCAACGGACACTTTCAGTAATTACCCTATTGCTTACTGTCGCTATATCGGCCTGTAGCGCCACGGATCCCTCCAAGGACGTCGCAGAGTCTCCGCTGACCGAGATCAAGGTCGGTGCGTTGCCGGTCCCGGACGCCTCCACCGCTCACATCGCCAAAGATCGCGGTTACTTCCGCGCTGAAGGGCTCGACGTCAGCATCGCGCCTATCCAGGGCGCCGGTCCCGCCCTGGAAAGCCTCATCGGCGGCAGCTTCGACGTCATCCAGGGCAACTACGTCACGGTCATCCAAGCCGCTGACGCCGGCCGAAAGCTCACCGTGATCGCCGACAATTACCAGGCTATGCCCGGCACGTTCGTCGTCATGGTCCCCAAGGGGTCCGCCATCAAGAGCATGGCGGACCTAAAGGGCAAGACCATCGGAGTCGCGACGCTGCGCAGCATCGGGACGCTAACGGTCACGGTGGCTCTGCGGCAGGTCGGCCTGACCGCGAATGACGTGATCTTCAAGGAGTTCCCGCTCCCTGAGATGAAGACGCATCTCCTGGCGGGCAGGGTCGATGCCGCGTGGGTCACCGAGCCCTACAGCACGCAGATCGGCTACTCCGGTGGCACACAGATCGGGGACATGACCGCGGCTAGTGGCCCTCTGGATATCTTCCCCATCGCCGGGTGGATCGTCTCCTCAGAGTGGGCGGCCCGGAACCCGGACCTCGTCGCGAGGTTCCGGCGCGCCATCGTGCGGGCTCAGCATGACGCCGCCAGTGACCGCAACGCCGTCGAGGAGATCCTGCCGACCTACACCAAGATCGACCCCGCAACCGCCGCCGTCATCGCCCTGGGCACCTGGCCCGTCACGCTGGAACGGAAACGCCTGCAGCGCGTCGCCGACACCATGCGCGAGATCGGCTACCTGACCACACCGTTCAACGTGGACCAGCTGCTGACGACGCCGACACCAACCTCAACGCCGAAAGGGTAACCGCACCCATGAGCCAGGCCAGCCTGCCCCGGCGCGTTCGCACCACTCCACCACCCAGCACCGACCATGTGAGCGCCCGGCAGCAGGAAAACATTCAGGACATCATCGACGGCATCGCGCTCTTCGGTGCGCTGAACGCCTTCTGCGAGCTCGGCGTCGCCGACGCCCTGGACGCGACCGACGAGAAAATCCTTCCGGTCCACGAGGTCGCCAAGCAGTGCGGCGCCATCCCGGACCTGCTGGAGCGGATCCTGCTCCCGATGGTCGCCGCGGGCGTCGTCACCCTGACCCCCGGGGGCGTCAGCTTGACCGACCTGGGGGCCGCGTTGCGACGCGATGTCCCGGGCTCCATGCGGCACGCGGTGACCTGGGCCGCCACTCCCGTCAGCTGGAGCGCCGTGCCCCAGCTGGGTGAGGTCATTCGCACCGGCCGGCCGGTCCTTCCCGGCGGCAAGCACTCGCTGTATGCGTACCTGGAAGGCCACCCGAAGCAGAGGGAGATGTTCGGCGAGTTCATGTCCTCCCGCTCCCACCCGGTCGCGAGAGCACTCGCCGATCAGGACTTCTCCAACGTGCGGACCATCGTGGACGTGGGTGGCGGCACCGGCATGATGCTCGCGACCGTCCTGGAGGCCCACCCGCACCTGAACGGAGTTCTGCAGGAGCTGCCGTCGGTCGCCGAACGAGCCGAGGCGGCCATGGCCGCTCGCGGGATGGCCGACCGCTGGCAGGTGTTGGCAGGCGATGCCTTCGAAGGCGTCCCCTGCCTCGACGCGGCGCCCGGGAGCGGGGTGTACCTGCTGGGCAGCATCCTGCACAACTGGGGTGATGAGGACGCGCTGCGGCTCTTGGCGCGGGTCCGTACCGCCATGGTCATGTCGCAGCGCCCGACCGCGCTGTGGTGCATCGACAAGCTGACGCTCAACGCCCTCCTGGACGTCACCATGATGAAGTTCTTCCTCGGCGGACAGGAGCGCACCAGCAGCCAGTACACCGAGCTGTTGACCAAGGCCGGGTTCGTGCCACGGCGCAACAAGCCTCTGGCCGGCGGTCTGAACCTGGTGGTCGCGACGCTCAAGTGAAGCTCGGCAACGTCAGCGCGTGCGTACGGACCCCACACCGTACGC
>NZ_JBEXUE010000001.1:0-106355 GCF_040614275.1 Streptosporangium sp. NPDC006013 | reverse complement strand
CATCGGCGGCGGCCAGTCCGGACTGGCCGCCGCCCGCGCCCTGCTGAACACCGGCCTGACCCCCGTCGTCCTGGAAGCCGGCGAGCAGACAGCCGGTTCCTGGCCCTCCTACTACGACAGCCTCACCCTGTTCTCACCCGCCCGCCACAGCACCCTGGGTGCCATGCCCTTCCCCGGCAGCGACGACGGTGAGGGCGACCGTTATCCGCACCGCGACGAGGTGGTCGCCTACCTGACCCGCTACGCCGACCGGCTTCGGGCCGACGGAGCCGACATCCGCACCCGCACCCGGGTCTGCGCGGTGGAGTCCGACGGAAGCGGGGGCTTCGTCGCGGCCACCGCCGACGGGCGGCGGCTGCGCACCCGGGGTGTGGTGGCCGCCAGTGGCTCCTTCGCCAACCCGCACCTGCCTCGGTTGCCCGGCCAGGAAAGCTTCACCGGCCGCTTGTCGCACGTGGCCGACTATCGCAACCCCGCCCCGTACATCGGGCGGCGCGTCATCGTGGTGGGCGCCGGTAACTCCGCAGTGCAGGTCGGCTACGAGCTGGCGCAGGTCGCCGCGGTCACGCTGGCCACCCGCGCCCCGGTGGCGTTCCTTCCCCAGCGGGTGCGCGGCCACGACATCCACCACTGGCTGGCCGCGACCGGGTTCGACGACCTGCCGCCCGAATGGCTGGCCGCGATGCTCGGCGCCACCCTGGTGCTCGACGAGGGCCGCTACCAGAACGCGCTGAGCTCAGAGGCGATGCGGCGCCGGCCGATGTTCACCGCCTTCACCCCCGAAGGCGTCATCTGGGCCGACGGTACCCACGAGCCCACCGACGCGGTCATCTTCGCCACCGGATACCGGCCCAACCTGGACTACCTACGCCCTCTGGGCGCCCTGGACACCGACGGCGCACCCCGGCACGCCGGGGGAATCTCCACCACCCATCCGGGCCTGGTGTACGTGGGACTGGAATTCCAGCGCTCGTTCGCCTCCAACACCCTGCGCGGCGTCACCCGTGACGCCGAATACGTCACCGGCCCACTGGCCGCTCACGTGCGCAACGCACCCGCCGCACTGTTCGGGCCCTGAGGACCCCTGAAAGCCTCCCAGGTCAGAACACCCGCTCCCGCACCGCCCTGGCCATGCCCGGGTCGTCGGCGAAGACGCCGTCCAGGCCGAGCCGGTAGAGCCTCTCCAGCCAGCCCATCACGTCGCCGGTGGCCCGGGGGAAGGCCGGGCTGGCCGGGTTGCCCAGCCGGAAGTCCAGCGGAAGGTGCGAGTTCTCGTTCCTGACGGTCCAGGCGTGGACCTTCAGTCCCGCCTGGTGGGCGTCCTGGACGAACGTGGTGGGCGGCAGCAGGCGGCCGTCGGGTCCCGCCGGCACGATCCGCCGGGTGTCGACGCCGACGCCGTCCGCGTAACCGGCCACCTCACGCAGCCCCGCGGGGGTGACCATGGTGTCGTAGGTGCGCGGGTCTCCGGCCGCGATCCAGTCGTACGGGGCGCCGCCGGCGGTGATCAGCTGGATCAGCGGCAGCTCCGTCATCCTGCTCAGCTCGCGCAGGTTGGCGGTCTCGAAGGACTGGATGAAGACCGGGGCGCCGCTCCCGCTCCAGCCGTGCCGGTCGAGCACCTCCAGCAGCGGCTCCTCCAGGGAGAGACCGATGGAGTCGAAGTAGCTCGGGCTCTTGGTCTCCGGGTAGACCCCGACCCCGTGCCGCCGTGCCAGCTCGACCACCTCGTCGAAGGTGGGGATCTGCGCGAGGCCGTTGAAGACGGCGTTCCCCGGGCGCAGGTCGGGGATGCGCTCCTCGGCCCTGAGGGTCTTCAGCTCGGCGAGCGTGAAGTCCTCGGTGAACCAGCCGGTGATGGACCTGCCGTTGACGGTCTTGGTGGTGCGGCGGTCCGCGAACTCGGGATGGTTCTCGACGTCCGTGGTGGCGCCGATCTCGTTCTCGTGCCTGGCGACCAGCACGTGGTCCTTGGTCGCGACCAGGTCGGGCTCGATGTAGTCGGCGCCGAGCGCGATGGCGGCCTCGTAGGAGAGCAGGGTGTGCTCGGGCCGGTGCGCACTGGCGCCCCGGTGGCCGATGACGATGGGTTCGCGGACACGGGGCTCGGCGATCGCGGGTTCGGATTGTGGCAACACGAAAGCGACGGTACCGGTCACGAGGGCCGCCAGCATCGCGACCTGAAACCTACGGATCATGTTCAGGACCGTAGGAGGCCCGGATGACCACCAGAACAACGATTCGCAAAGGAAGTCAGCCACAAGGGCAGCGAGTCACAAAGACAACGGCCTGGTCCCTGCCGTGGGCTGACATGTGTCACATCGTTCGCGCTGACCTATGGCACTTCAGCCGGTTCCGTGTCGTCGGTCAGGGTGGTGGTCATGCGAACAGCAGTGGAGCTCAAGGCCGTGAGCAAGCGTTACAGCGACACCGTCGCGCTCGACGACGTAGATCTGCGTGTCGGGGAAGGGGAGACGGTCGCCGTTCTCGGGCCGAACGGCGCAGGCAAGACCACGTTGTTGTCGATCGCCCTCGGGCTCCTCGGTCCCAGTCACGGAGCTGCCAGGGTCTTCGGCCGCACACCCGTGGAAGCGCTGCACGCCGGCGAGGTCGGCGTGCTCCTGCAGGACTCCGGGCTGCTGGAGGACGTGCGGGTGGAGGAACTGGTCGCGACAGTCGCGGGAATGTACCCTCACCCGCATCCCGTCAAGGCGGCGATGCGAGCCGCGGACGTGGCCGAACTCGCCACCCGGCGCATCGGCCGGCTGTCCGGCGGCCAGCAGCAGCGCGTGCGGTTCGCTCTGGCGCTGGTCGGAGACCCGAAGCTGCTCGTGCTCGACGAGCCAACCGTGGGGCTGGACATCGAGAGCCGCCGCGCCCTGTGGCAGGAGGTACGCGCTCGCACGGCCGAGGGCCGCACGGTGGTCTTCGCCACCCACTACCTCGCCGAGGCCGACGACTACGCCGACCGGGTCGTCCTGCTCACCGGCGGAAAGATCGTCGCCGATGGGCCGGTGAGCACCATCAAATCCCTGGTCGGCGGCATGGAGGTGCGTTTCGTCTTCGACGGCGCCGATGCGAGCGGGCTCGAAACGCTGCCGGGCGTGCGCCAGGTGCGGATCGAGGGGCGTGCCGTCACACTGCGCACGGATGACTCCGACGCCACGCTTCGCGCCCTGTTCGCGACGTTCGACGACTTCAGGGAGGTACGCACCA
This sequence comes from Streptosporangium sp. NPDC006013, assembly GCF_040614275.1. NCBI lineage: Bacteria > Bacillati > Actinomycetota > Actinomycetes > Streptosporangiales > Streptosporangiaceae > Streptosporangium > Streptosporangium sp. NPDC006013. Next base: position 103,139 of record NZ_JBEXUE010000001.1, on the reverse strand, counting down.
TGAGCACCGATTTGGAGAGCGCCGTCGTCAGCCTGACGGGAGGAGCGGGACGATGAGGTCGTATCTGAGACTCGAGATACGGCGCGCTTTCCGCAACCCGGCCGGGATGATCCTGCTGACCGGCTTCCCGCTGGCGCTATACCTGCTGTGGACCAAGGTACTCACCGTGGTGCCGCAGGAACAGCGCGCGGACTTCGCCGCGTTCTCCATGGTCTCCATGGCCACGTACGGTGCGATGGGGGGCGCGTTGTTCATCGGGGGCGCCATCGCGCTGGAGCGGAGCAAGGGCTGGTCGCGGCAGCTCGCGGTGACGCCGCTGCCGCCGCACGGCTACGTGGTGGCCAAGTTGGTCAGCGGGATGACGGGAGTGCTGCCGAGCATCTTCGTCGTGCTGGCCGCCGGCGCGGTGCTGGGCGGGGTGCGCCTGTCCCTGTGGACCTGGCCGGCGCTGGTGGTGTTGATCTGGCTGGGCGTCATGCCCTTCGCCGCGCTGGGCATCGCGTTCGGCTACACACTCCGAGGGCAGGCGGCGAACCTGGCCATGATGGGCGTCTACTTCGGGCTGTCCGTCCTGGGCGGCCTCTGGCTGCCGGTGCAGGCCATGCCCGCGGGCCTGCGTGCGCTGGCCGAGTACAGTCCCGCTTATCAGGCCGGATCACTCGGCTGGCGGATGCTGGACGGGCGGTGGCCGACCGGGACCGGGGTGGGTGTACTGGTGGCCTGGACCCTGTTGTTCGCCGCGCTGGGCATGTGGCGTTACCGTCGGGCTTTGTGACGGTGAGGACGACGCTGCCGGAGCTTGAGCACGGCCGGGCCCGCACCATGGCCCGGGCCGGGTCCGCCGCGTGGCTGCTGATCCTGTGCTGGCCGCTCTGGTCGCTACTCGACGCGGAACCGGGGATCCCAAGAGTGGCATGGGCGTTCGGGGGCGCGGCGCTGTTGGCCGGCTGCTGGCTGATGATCACGTGGCGGATGTTCAGCAGCCGGGGAGGCACCCCGCGGCCGTGGGCTCTGGCCGGGTTGCTCGGCGCGACACTGGCCCTGCTCCCCGTCTTGGGGCGGCCGTGGGCGTACGTCTGCTTCGTGTTGGTCGTCTCCGCTCTCGCGGCCTCGTTGCGACCGGTCGTGTTCACTGCGGCGGTGGTGGTGACAGCGGTCGTGGACGTGATCGCCCTGTGGGTCCTGGGAGCGCCGTTCGCCGGGATCTGGTGGGTGCCGCTCGTCATCGCGGTGCAGACGGCGGTGGTGCAGAGCCTGAAACAGATGGGGGTGCTGGTGGCGCGGCTGGAGGCGGCCCGCGCCGAAGTCGCGCAGATGGCCATCGAGAACGAGCGGCTGCGGTTCGCCCGGGACCTGCATGACATTCTCGGCCACACACTCGCGTCGATCATCATCAAGAGCCAGCTTGCGGCGCGGCTGGCCCGTACCGACCCGGACCGCGCCGCCCGCGAGATGGCCGACGTGGAGCACGCCACCCGCCAGGCCCTCGACGAGGTACGGCACGCGGTCACCGGCTACCGTGCCCCCGCCTTGTCGGAGGAACTCGACAAGGCCGCCCGCGGTCTGCGGGCCGCCGGGATCGAGCTGGAGGTCTCCCCCGCCGAGGGGCCCATTCCCGCCTCCGCCGAGATCCTGCTGGCCTGGGCCGTACGAGAGGCGGTGACCAACGTGCTACGCCACAGCCGGGCCGGGCGTTGCTGGATCGACCTAAGCGTGGACGACACGGCCGCGGGCCTGGAGGTCCGTGACGACGGCACTCCGCCGGGCGACGGGGCCGGCGCGGGGCGGGCGGGGCACGGGCTCACCGGGCTGGCCGAGCGGGTCGCGGAGGCCGGTGGACGGCTGGAGGCAGGGTCGTTGCCCGGCAGGGGATACCGGCTGTGCGTGCGCGTCCCGCTGGAGGAATCATGATCCGCGTGCTGATCGCCGACGACCAGGACCTGGTCAGGGGTGGCCTGGCGGCGCTCCTCGCTCTCGAGGACGGCATCGAGGTGGTGGCCGAGGTCGGGCGCGGAGACCTGGTGGAATCCGCGGTGGCGGAGCACGACCCCGACGTGGTCCTGCTCGACATCGAGATGCCTGGACTATCGGGCCTGGACGTCGCCGAGCGCCTCCGCGGCCACCGGGTGATCATCGTGACCACGTTCGGCAGGCCCGGCTACCTCAGCAGGGCTCTGAAGGCCGGTGTGGCCGGTTTCGTGGTGAAAGACGCCCCGGTCACCGAGCTGACGGCCGCCATTCGCCGGGTGATCACCGGCGAGCGGGTGATCGACCCGAGGCTGGCGGTGAGCGCTCTGACCATGGGCACCAGCCCGCTTACCCAGCGAGAAGCCGAGGTGCTGCGCGCGGCCGCCGACGGCAGCACCGTGGCGGACATCGCCCGCAGGCTGTTCCTCACTGAGGGAACCGTCCGCAACTACCTGTCTTCCGCCATCGGCAAAACCGGGGCCCGCAACCGCGTCGAGGCCGCTCGCGTGGCCGAGTCCCGCGGCTGGCTCTGACCGGCCACACTGATCATTCTGCGCCGAGAGCCGATGTCCTGAGCCGCTCCGCCGCCCCCGAGGGGCGATGGGTCAGGCCAAGGAGGGGGAATCCTCGGCCGGCCGGGTTCCCGGCGGGGCGCCCGTACCGGCCTGCGTGACCGGTCGCCCCGCCAGGAACCCGGCCGCCAGTTGCAGGCCGCACGCGCCGAGCCCGGCCAGCAGCGGCAGCGTCCAGCCACCGGAGAACTGGTGGAGCGCGCCGACCAGGAGCGGCCCGAGCGCGGCCAGCACATACCCGACGGACTGGGCGACGGCCGAGAGCGCGGTCACCGAGACCGGGTCGGGGGCGCGGAGCGCGATGATGAGCAGGGCCAGCGCGATCGAGGCGCCCTGCCCCACACCGAGGACGATCATCCAGAGCCACGGGAGGGTGGCCGGGGCGAACAGCACACCGAGGTATCCGGCCACCGTGAGGAGGGTCGCGGCGGTGACGTACGGCACCTGCGACCGCGCCCGCCCGGCGAGGATCGGGACCGTGAACGTGGCCGCCACCTGGGCCAGGTTGGTGAGGCTGAGCAGGTATCCGGCCTGGTCGGCGGGGAGCCCCGCGTCCTTGAAGATCGTCGGCAGCCAGGCCAGCATGACGTAGAAGGTCAGCGACTGCAGGCCCATGTAGACGGTGACGTACCAGGTCATCCGGGTGCGGAGCAGCTGTGCGAACGGTCTGGGCGCGACCTCGGAGCGGGCGGGGCGGCGCAGTGCCTGGGGCAGCCAGAACACCGCGGCGGCCAGCGCCGGGATCGCGGTCATCGCGGTCACCTCGCGCCAGCCGTACCCGGTGGCACGCTCCAGCGGGATCATCAGCCCGGACGCCGCGGCGGCGCCCAGCACCAGTCCGGAGACGTAGATCCCGGTGAACAGGCCGACCCGCGAGGGGAAGTGCTGCTTGACCACGCCGGGCATCGCGACGTTCATGACGGCGATGGCCATGCCGGCAACGGCCGCTCCCGCGTAGAGCGCGGGGACGCTTCCCGCGCTGCGCAGCATCACCCCGGCGGCCAGGATCAGCAGCCCGGCCATGAGCGTGCGGTCCAGGCCGAAGCGGCGGGCGAGCAGCGGGGCGAGCGGGCCCAGCACGCCCAGGCAGACCACCATGGCCGTGGTGATCGCTCCTCCCCCGGCGGCGCTCAGCCCGAGGTCGCCCATGATCTCGTCCAGCACCGGGGAGACGCTCGCCAGCGCGGGCCGCAGGTTGAGCGAGGCGAGCACGAAGCCCGCGATGAGCACCACCCACGACACCCGCGACACACCGACCCCCCGCTCGACCATTGGCCAACCTTCCCACAGCCAGCTTGGTGAAGCGCTTCGAGGGGTAGGGCCCGGCACCCGTGCCGGGCACGCACCGATGAAATCGGGCCGGGGTCCTCCCCCGCGTCACGGCTGGAAGTCCGGGTCCGGCGCGACCGCCACGTCGAGCAGCAGGGGTTCGCCCCGCCCGGCGAGGCCGGGAACCACCTCGTCCAGCACGTCGGCCAGCTCGTGGTAGGTCTCCACCCGCAACGCCGGGCAGCCGAACGACCTCGCCATGGCCGCCATGCTCACCTCGGTGAACGGCGGCCAGGGCGCCTTGCCGGTGCCCGCCCGCTCCGCCAGCCGGTCCATCACCGCGTACCTGCCGTTGGCGAGCACCACGAAGAGCGTTCCCACCCCGTAGTGCGCCGCGCTCCACAGCGCCTGGATTCCGTACAGGGCCGAACCGTCGCCCACGACCGCCACCACCGGGCGGTCCGGCGCGGCCATCCGCAGGCCGACCGCCGCGGGCAGCGCGAAGCCGAGCCCGCCCATCGCCGCCGACAGGAAGCCCAGCGGGCGCCTGGCGGGGAGGAGCCGGTGCAGGTCGGGGCGGGAGGACGGGGTCTCCTCCACGACCACCGCCTCGGGCGCGAGCCGTACGGCCAGCTCGGCGAGGACGTGCGCGGCCCGCAGCGGCTCGCAGGGCAGGGGCGGATCCGGCGGCCGCGTGCGCGGCGGCAGGGGCGGCACGGCTGTGGAACGGGCGGGCAGCGATGCGGCGAGGCGGGCGCAGACGGCGGCGGGCGAGGCCAGCACGGCCAGGCCGGCGGGGCTGCGATGCGCCTCGGCCGGATCGTCGGTGACGACCGCCACCGCGGTCCCCGGCGCGACCAGCGGGCCCGGTTCGTAGGGGTACTGGCGGAACACCGGCGCACCGGCGGCGAGCACCACGTCGTGCCCCGCCAGCGCCTCCCGCAGCCGGGACCGGCCCGCGGGCAGGATCCCGGCGAACTGCGGGTGGTCCTGCGGGAACCCGGCGCGGGCGCCGAACGACTCCTGCCAGACCGGGCAGCGCAGCCGCTCGGCGAGCGCGGTCAGCGCCTGCCACGCCTCCGGCGAGTCCGCCCCGGCGCCGACCACCAGTACCGGGGAGCGGGCCCCGGCCAGCAGGGCGACGAGAGCCGCCAGCTCGGCGTCGGCGACGGCGGCGGGCCTGACCACCCGCAGCGGTGCCGCGAGCTCCTCGGCCTCGGCGGGGGCGGACCAGTCGTCCATGGGGACCACGACCATCGCGGGCCCGCGGGAGGTGACCGCCTCGTGGCAGGCCCTGGCCACCGCCCCCGGCACGTCCTGGGCGCGGACCGGCTGGTCCACCCGGACCGGGTAGTCCCCGGCCAGACCGCCGAGCCGCCCGGCCAGGAAGGGCTCCAGCGCCAGGTGCCTGCGGTCCTGCTGGCCGACCAGCACCACCAGCGGCGCCCGGTTCACCCGCGCGGTCGCGATCGCGCCGACCGCGTTGCCCAGTCCCGCCGTGGTGTGCAGCAGCGCCAGCGCGGGCCGTTCCCGCGCGATGGCCCAGCCGGTGGCCATGCCGACCACCGAGCCCTCGTGCAGGGCGAGTACGAACTCCAGGTCGTCGGGGAGCCCGGTCAGCAGGGACACCTCGGTCGATCCGGGGTTGGCGAAGATCGTGGTCATGCCGGTGCGGCGGAGCACGTCGAAGGTCGCGTCCCTGACGGTTCTCATCGGTCTCCCCTCGCCCGCTGGATCTGGGCGTACAGATGGCCGCGCAGGTCGGCGAAGCGCGGCAGGGAACGGGTGGTGAGCTGGTCGCGGTCCGGCGGCAGGTCGATCTTCAGATCCTCCAGCACGACCGTCGGCGAGGACGACAGCACGACCACGCGCCGGCCGAGGTAGACGGCCTCGTCGATGTCGTGGGTGACGAACAGCGTGGTCATCCCGAGGTCGCGCCAGAGCGTGAGGATCAGGTCCTCCAGGTCCGCCCTGGTCTGGGCGTCGACCGCGGCGAACGGCTCGTCCATCAGCAGCACCTGCGGCTCGTACGCGACGGCCCTGGCGATCGCCACCCGCTGCTGCATGCCGCCCGACAGCTGCCAGGGGTGGGCGTCCGCGGCGTCGGCGAGGCCGACGGCGGCCAGCGCCCCGGTCACCAGCTCGTCCCTGCGCCCGCGCGCCACCTTCTTCTCCCGCAGCGGAAGCTCGACGTTCTGCCACACGGTCATCCAGGGGAACAGGCTCCTGCCGTACTCCTGGAAGACCACGGCCATCCGTGGCGGCGGCCCCGTCACCGGCACGCCCGCCACCCGCACCGACCCCGAGGTGGGGGGCAGCAGGCCCGCCACGCAGCGCAGCAGCGTGGTCTTGCCGCACCCCGAGGGGCCGACGACGCAGACCAGCTCTCCCGTGTCCACCTGGAAGGTCAGGTCACGCAGTGCCTCGACGTTCCGCCCCTGGTAGACCTTTCTCAGTCCCGAGACCTCAAGCACGGTCACCCCCACGGCCGTAGTACCAGTAGAGAACGCGGCGTTCGAGCCGCCTGAACAGGACCGCCAGCAGGTAGCCGAGCAGGCCGAGCAGGAGGATGCCGCTCCACATCTCGGGGATCGCGAAGCCGCGCTGGAAGAGCACGATCGTGAAGCCCAGACCACTGCTGCTGGCGAACATCTCACTGATCACCATCAGGATGATCCCGACGGAGAGCGACTGCCGCAGGCCTGTCATGATCTGCGGGCTGGCGCCTCTGAGCACCAGGTGGCGAAGGCGCGAGGTGCCGCGCACGCCGTACATGCGGCAGGTGTCGGAAAGCACCTCGTCCAGCGCCCGGACCCCCTCGACGGTGTTGAGCAGGATCGGCCAGACACAGCCCGAGGCGATGACCAGCACCTTCATCCCGTCGTCGATCCCGGCCAGCAGCATGATCAGGGGTACCAGGACCGGCGGCGGGATCGCGCGGAAGAACTCCAGCACCGGCTCGGCGGCGGCGCGCAGCCGGGCGGAGAGCCCGATCGCCACCCCGAGCCCGACCCCGGCGACGGTGGCGAGCAGGTATCCGGCCAGCAGCCTGAGCACGCTCGGCAGCGCGTCCTCCACCAGCCGGGGCGAGAACCAGGTCTCGGCGAACGCGCCGGCCACCTCGCCGGGGGTGGGCACGTAGAAGCTCTCCGACAGCACGGCGTAGGCCCACCAGGCGAGCACGAGCAGCACGGGCACCCCGGCCACGGTCAGCACCCGCCGCACCACCCGGCGCCCGCCGCCGGGCTCCGTGCCCCGATGTTCCGTCACGCCTTCCGTCACGCCGCGGCCTCCCGCCTGATCGAGGGGTGCCAGGACAGGACCCGCCGCTCCAGCAGCCGGACCGCGAGGTTGACCCCGATGCCGATCAGCCCGGCCAGCACCACCAGGGCGTACATCGTGGACACCGCGCCGCTGGACTGGGCGACCTGGATGGCGAGGCCGAGGCCGGGGCTGCCGATGACCAGCTCCGCAGTGATCGCGAGGATGAAGGCGACGGCCGCGGCCAGCCGCAGCCCGGTCATGACGTACGGCAGGGCGGTCGGCCAGACCAGGTTGCGGATCCGGGACCAGGTGGAGAGACCGTACGACCTGGCCGTGTCGTGGGCGACGGCGTCCACGTCCGCGACGCCGTACAGGACCTGGATGAGCACCTGCCAGAACGCGGCGTAGACGACCAGCAGGAGCGTGGAGCCCAGCGACGCGCCGAACAGCAGGGTGGCGAGCGGGATCAGCGCCACCGAGGGGATCGGACGCAGGAACTCGATCGCCGAGTGCGTGGCGGCCCGCAGACCGGGCACGACGCCGATCAGCACCCCGACCGGCACCGCCGCGCAGCAGGCGATGGCCAGGCCGAGCGCCCACCCCCACATGGTCTGGCCCAGGGCCGTCCACAGCTCGGCGGTGGTCAGCTCGGCCGCCAGCGTACGGAGGATCTCCGACGCGGGCGGCAGGTAGCGGGAGTCGACCAGGCCCAGGCGGGGAACCGCCTCCAGCACGAGCAGCAGCGTGCCCAGCCCCGCCGCGCCGTACGCGACCGGCGAGAACGGGCGGGTCACGGGATCAGGGCGGCCACGTCGGCCTTGTTCTTGAGGATGCCGTCCGCCTGTGCCAGGTCCGCGATCTCCTGCACCGACGCGCGGTTGATCTCCGTACCCCATCTGGGCAGGGTGATCTTGGCGATCACCTCGGGGGCGATCTTGGTGTACGACTTCAGGATCTCCCTGGCCTCCTCGGGATTGGCCTCGGCGTAGGTCAGCGACTCGTTCATCGCCGCGGTGAACCGCTTGACCAGGTCGGCGTCGGTCCTGCCGCCGGTGAAGTACATCGCCACGGTCAGGTCGTCGACCGCCTCGGCGAAGTTCCACGACACCGCGCGGGCGCCCTGGGACAGTGCCTGGCTGACGAAGGGCTCGACCACCCAGATCGCGTCGACGCGCCCGCCGGTAAGGGCGGCGGGGGCGTCGGGGAAGGCCAGTTCCACGAACTCGATGGTGGAGGGGTCGCCGCCCGCCTTACGGACCGAGGCGCGGATCGTGGTGTCGCCGATGTTCTTGAGCTGGTTGACCGAGACCTTCTTGCCCGCGAGGTCCTTGGCACCCTGGATGGGGCTGTCCTGCTTGACCAGGACGGCGCCGAAGTCCTTGCCCGGCTCGCCGGTGGAGGAGACGCCGTTCGCCACCACCTTCACGTCCAGTCCCTGCTCGCGCGCGGTGAGCAGGGAGGTGGTGTTGGCGAAGGCGAACTGGAACTGGTTGCTGACGGTACCGGAGATGCTCGCGGCCCCACCCTGCACGGGAGTGATCGTCAGGTCGATGTTCTGCTTGTCGAAGAACCCCTTGGACTTACCGAGGTGGATGGGGGCGGTGTCCACGATGGCGATCACACCGGCGTTGACCTTGTCCTTGCCGCCGTCCCCACCTCCCGCGGCGGACTGCTCGGTGGAGCCGCACGCGGACAGTGCGGACAGCGCGACCAGCGCGACAGCGGTGGCCAGGACGGCTGTGGGACGGCGCACGGAACCTCCCGGGGGGAAGAGGAGAGGGATGGTGTTCGCCAAACGAACAATAATTCTCTAAACGCACAATGTTTATCGCCGGAAGTTACGCCGCGAATCTCAGGTGTGTCAAGGAATGATGGCCACCGGTTTGACCATCCGGACGGTGAGTCAGTATGTTCACTCAAAGAACATTCGTTCGCATGCCGAACATGCGTTAAGGGGGCGCGATGGCCACGGTGATTCCGCTCGCCGAGGCGGTGGCCGATCTCGTGCACGACGGCGACAGCGTGGCGATGGAGGGCTTCACCCACCTCATCCCCTACGCGGCCGGGCACGAGATCATCAGGCAGGGGCGCCGCGATCTCACCCTGATCAGGATGACCCCCGACCTGATCTACGACCAGATGATCGGGATGGGCTGCGCCGGCAGGCTGGTCTTCTCCTGGGGCGGCAACCCCGGGGTGGGCTCGCTGCACCGCTTCCGCGACGCGGTGCAGAACCACTGGCCGGGCCCTCTGGAGATCGAGGAGCACAGCCACGCGGGCATCGCGAACGCCTACGTCGCCGGGGCCTCCGGGCTGCCCTTCGCGGTGCTGCGCGGTTACCGGGGCACCGACCTGCCCGGCAGGACCGCCAACATCAGGCCGATCACCTGCCCGTTCACCGGCGAGGAGCTGACCGCGGTCCCCGCGATCAATCCGGACGTCGCCGTGATCCACGCGCAGCGCGCCGACCGGCGGGGCAACGTGCAGCTCTGGGGCATCACCGGCGTGCAGAAGGAGGCGGTCCTGGCCGCCCGCCGCTCGCTGGTCACCGTGGAGGAGGTCGTCGACGAGCTGGAGCCGCGCCCCGGCGCGATCGTGCTGCCCGGCTGGGCGATCACCTACGTCTCCGAGGCCCCCGGCGGCTCCCACCCCTCCTACAGCGCCGGGTACTCCAGCCGCGACAACGACTTCTACCTCGCCTGGGACGAGATCAGCCGCGACCGGGAGACCTTCGCGGCCTGGATGAGAGAGCACGTGCTTTGACGACCGCCCCCTCCCACAGCACCGGCTACACCTCCGACGAGATGATGACCGTGGCCGCGGCCCGGCGGCTGCGGGACGGCGGCTCGTGCTTCGTCGGCATCGGCCTGCCCAGCGTCGCCGCCAACCTCGCCCGCCGTACGCACGCCCCCGGCCTGATCCTCGTCTACGAGTCCGGCACCATCGGCGCCAAGCCCGACCGGCCGCCCCTGTCGATCGGGGACGGCGTGCTGGCCGACACCGCCGACGCCGTCGTCAGCGTGCCGGAGATCTTCAACTACTGGCTCCAGCCGGGCCGGATCGACGTCGGATTCCTGGGCGCCGCCCAGATCGACCGGTTCGCCAACATCAACACGACGGTGATCGGCCGCTACGACGACCCGAAGGTCCGGCTGCCCGGCGCGGGCGGGGCCCCCGAGATCGCCGCCTCCTGCCGCGAGGTGACGGTGGTCGTGCGGCAGAGCCGCCGCACGTTCGTCGACCGGGTGGACTTCGTGACCTCCGTGGGCTTCGGCTCGGGGCCCGGCGACCGCGAGCGTCTCGGCCTGCGCGGCAGCGGCCCCCGCACGGTCATCACCGACCTGGGCATCCTGGAGCCCGACCCGGACACCTGCGAGCTGGTCCTCACCCACCTGCACCCCGGCGTCACCCTCGACGAGGCCCGCGCCGCCACCGGCTGGGCGCTGGCCGCCGCCCCCGGCCTCCGCGAGACCGCGCCCCCGGCCCCGGAGGAGCTCGCCGCCCTCCGCGGGCTCACCGGCGGACGGCCGTGAGGAAGGCGGCACCGGGTAGGTCAGCATTGTCCCCGGGGGCGCCGACTCCCGGGCCGCCGTGAACGACATTCGAGCCATCCGGAGGTGACCATGACCGCTCCCGCCACCGCCGGGCTGTTCTCCGGGATGTTCGCCAGGGGCGGGGCCGCCGCGCAGGTGTCGGACGTCGCGTGGCTGGCCGCCATGCTGGACGTCGAGTCCGCGCTGGCCACCGCGCAGGCCGGGATCGGACTGGTCCCCGCCGAGGTGCCCCCGGCAGTGGCCGCGGCCTGCCGTCCCGAGCTCTACGACCTCGCCGAACTGGGCGCCGAGGCGGCCCGGAGCGGCAACCCCGTCATCGGCCTGGTCGCCGCCCTGCGGGCGCGGATCGAGCCCGGCCTGCGGCGGTTCGTGCACTACGGCGCCACCAGCCAGGACATCAACGACACCGCGGCGATGCTGCTCTCCCGCCGTGCCCTGGCCCCGGTCCTGGCCGACCTGTCCGCCTGCGCCGGGGCGTGCGCGCGGCTGGCGTCCGAGCACCGCGGCAACGTCATGGCCGGGCGTACGGTCGGCCAGCACGCCGTACCGATCACGTTCGGGCTGAAGGCGGCGGGCTGGCTGAGCGCGCTGGACCGCTCCCGGACCGAGCTGGCGCGGGTGCCACTGCCGGCCCAGTACGGCGGGGCGGCGGGTACCCTGTCGGTCCTCGGCGAGCGGGGCCACGAGGTGCCGCCGCTGCTCGCGGCCGAGCTCGGGCTGGCCGAACCGGTCGTTCCCTGGCACACCGACCGGACCCCGGTCGTCCGGCTCGCCTGCGCGCTCGGCACCGCCGCGGGGACGCTCGGCAAGATCGCGAACGATGTGAAGCTGCTGGCCCAGACCGAGGTGGCGGAGGTCGCCGAGCCCACCGGACCCGGGCGGGGCACCTCCAGCGCGATGCCGCACAAGCGGAACCCGGTGGGTTCGATGTCGGTACTCGCCTGCGTCCAGCGCGTACCCGGGCTGGTCGCCTCCCTCCTCGGCGGCATGGTCGCCGAGCACGAGCGCGCGGCCGGGCCCTGGCAGGCCGAGTGGGAGACGCTGGGCGAGCTGCTCCGGCTCACCGGCAGCGCCGCCTCCTGGCTGCGCGAGGTGCTGGAGGGCCTGACCGTGGACACCGCCAGGATGCGCGCCAACCTCGACGCGACCCGGGGGCTGCTGATGGCCGAGCAGGTGGTCGTCCGGCTCGGCGGCACCCCGCAGGACCGGCGGCTGGTGGACGCCGCCTGCGCCCGCGCCGCCGCCGGGGGCCTGACGCTGCGGGAGGTCCTGCTCGCCGATCCCGGTGTCCCCCTGACCGCCGAGGAGGTCGACGCGGCCCTCGACCCGGCGGGTGCCCTGGGCTCCGCCTTCACCTTCGTCGACCGGGCGCTCGCCGCCCACCGGAACCTCGCGGAACCCGGCAGGTGAGCGCGGGGAAGACCGGCGGACGAGCACGAGAGGAACCAGGGACATGAGCGCGGAGGAGAGCAGGGACATGAGCGGGTGGGAGGCCGGGGACGCGACGCGCCGGGCCGTACTCGGTGACGAGCACGTGGACCGCGCCACCGCGAGCGCCACTCCGTTCACCGCCGACTTCCAGGAGTTCATCACCAGGTACGCCTGGGGGGAGATCTGGACCCGTCCCGGCCTGGACCGGCGCACCCGCAGCTGCATCACCCTCGCCATGCTGGCCACGCTCGGGCAGGAGCACGAGCTGGCCATGCACGTGCGGGCCGCGCTCCGCGTCGGTCTCACCGAGGAGGAGATCAAGGAGGTGCTGCTGCAGACCGCGATCTACGCGGGCGTACCCGCCGCGAACCGGGCGTTCGCGGTGGCACGGGCGGCGCTAGAGTTCGATCGGAACGAGGAGGACGGCGATGATCGAACCGGTTGACCGCGGCTCCGACCACGTGCAGTCGCTGGCGCGCGGGCTCTCGGTGATCAAGGCGTTCAGCGCGACGAGCCCCGAGCTGACGCTCAGCGAGGTCGCCCGCGCGACCGGCCTGACCAGGGCGGCGGCCCGCCGGTTCCTGCTGACGCTCGTCGACCTCGGCTACGTCAGGACCGACGGGCGGCTGTTCGCGCTCTCCCCCCGCGTCCTGGACCTCGGATACGCCTACCTGTCCAGCCTCTCCCTGCCCGAGATGGCCGAGCCGCACCTCGAACGGCTGGTCGCCGAGGTGCACGAGTCGGCGTCGGTGGCCGTGCTCGACGGCGAGGACGTCGTCTACGTGGCCCGGGTGGCCACCACCCGGATCATGCGGGTGACCATCAACATCGGCACCCGCTTCCCGGCCCACTGCACCTCGATGGGCCGGGTCCTGCTCGCCTGGCTGCCCCCGGACGAGCTGGCCGCCTACCTGGAGCGTGCCGCACTGCGCAGGTTCACCCCGAAGACCGTCACGACCTCCGAGGCGCTCCGGGCCGAGCTGGAGCGGGTCCGCTCCCAGGGCTGGGCGATGGTCGACCAGGAGCTGGAAGAGGGGCTGCGCTCGATCGCCGTGCCGATCCGCGATCGCTCCGGCCGGGTGACCGCCGCGATGAACATCTCCTCCCACGCGAGCCGTACCACCCCCGAGTCCGCCCGCCGCGACCTGCTGCCGCCGCTGCTCGCGGCGGCGGCCCGCGTCGAGGCCGACCTGCACGCGGCCGGGACGGCGGGAGGCACCACCCGGGCCTCCTGGAGAGAGTCCTCCTGAGCCGTTCCCGCCCGCGGTCACGCCTGGCGGCTGTCGTACGCCTCGCGCGCCGCACCGATCTCGTCCACGGAGCCTTCGAGTAGATCGGCGAGACCGCGCAGACGCTCGGCGACGCGGGCGCCGAGCGGGGTCAGGGAGTACTCCACCCGGGCGGGTATCACCGTCAGCACCTCGCGGGTGACCATGCCGTCTCGCTCAAGGGTCTGCAGGGTCTGCGCCAGCATCTTCTCGCTCACGCCCGCCACCCGTCGCCGCAGGGCGTTGAACCGGTAACCGGACTCGCCGAGGGCGAGCAGCGCGAGGACTCCCCACTTGCCGGCCACATCCTCCAGCGCCGCCCGGGAGGTGCAGTCGCGGGCGAACACGTCGCTGACCAGCTCGTCGGTGGGTTCACCGGTGTCGGGATCGGGGGCACACGCGTTCGGCATACCCCAAGGGTACAGAATTCATAAAACAACCAGTACTGTATAAAAGTTAGTACTGCTGACTGGTAACTACAGGTGACCTCCAGGAGAGATCATGACCACCTATGCCATCACCGGCGCCACCGGCCCCCTCGGCCGTCTCGTCATCGACGCGCTGCTCGCCGGGGGCGTCGCCGCCGCCGACATCGTCGCCATCGCCCGCACCCCGTCCAAGGCCGCCGACCTCGCCGCCAGGGGCGTCGTGGTGCGCGAGGGCGACTACTCCCGGCCCGAGACGCTGCCCGCCGCGCTGCGGGACGTCACCAACCTGCTGCTCATCTCGGGCAACGAGGTCGGCCGACGGGTGCCCCAGCACACGGCCGTGATCGAGGCCGCCAGGGCCGCCGGAGTCGCGCGCATCGCCTACACCAGCATCCTGCGCGCGGACAGCACCGAACTCTCCCTCGCCGCGGAGCACAAGGCCACCGAGATCGCGCTGCGCGAGTCCGGCGTCCCGTTCACCCTGCTGCGCAACGGCTGGTACACCGAGAACTACACCGGCCAGCTCGGCCAGTACCTTGAGCGCGGCGAGATCCTCGGCGCCGCCGGCGACGGGCGGATCGCCGCCGCCACCCGGGCCGACTACGCCGCCGCCGCTGCCGCCGCGCTGACCGGCGAGGGCCACGACAACGCCGTCTACGAGCTGGGCGGCACGCCGTTCACGCTGACGGAACTCGCCACGACGATCACCGAGGTGACCGGGACGAAGGTCGTGTACCGCGACGTCACGGTCCCCGAGTTGGCCGGCGTCCTCCAGTCCGCCGGTCTCGACGAGGGCACCGCCCACTTCGTCGCCGGCCTGGACGAGGCCATCGCGCATGGCGACCTCGACGCCCCCGACGACGACCTCATTCGCCTGATCGGCCGGCCCGGCACACCGCCGGCCGACGCGGTACGGGCCGCCGCCTCCTGATCCGGGCGTGGGGTCCGGACGTGGGGTCCGGACGTGGCCGGACCCCACGGGCCCGCCCGCAACGGACGACGACTCGGACGCGAGTTCACCCGATCACTGTTGACAACGTTGTCAGTACGCTGTGCATGGGCGATGATCGAGTCGTGACAGAGAGTGTGCGAGGCCGTCCCACCATGAAGGACGTCGCGGAGGCGGCCGGGGTGGCGCTGAAGACCGTCTCCCGGGTCGTCAACGAGGAGCCGGGGGTCAACCCCGCCACGGCCGCACGGGTCACGGCCGCCATCGAGCGGCTCGGCTACCGGCGCAACGAGAGCGCCCGGGTGCTGCGCCGGGGCAGGACCGCGACCATCGGCCTGGTGATCGAGGACGTGGCCGACCCCTTCTACTCGGGGCTCAGCCGCGCGGTCGAGGACGTGGCGCTCCGGCACGGCTCGCTGGTGCTCAGCGGCTCCTCGGGGGAGGACCCCCGGCGCGAGCGGGAACTGATCCTCGCCTTCTGCTCGCGCAGGGTCGACGGCCTGGTCATCGTGCCCGCCGGGACCGACCACGACTACCTGCGGCCCGAACTCGACGCGGGCATCGCCGCCGTCTTCGCCGACCGGCCGGGAGGGCTGGACGCCGACACCGTGCTCTGCGACAACGCGGGCGGCGCGCACGCGGGGGTGAGCCACCTGATCCGGCACGGTCACCGCCGCATCGCCTTCATCGGCGACAGCGCGTCCATCTTCACCGCGGGCGAGCGGCTGCACGGCTACCGCCGCGCCCTCCGCGAGGCGGGCCTGTCCTTCGACCCGTCACTGGTCGCGACCGGCCCGGCCGAGCAGGCGGGTCCCGCGTTGAACCGGATGCTCTCCAGCGACGCCCCGCCCACCGCGGTGTTCACCGGCAACGGCCGGATCACCGTGGCCGTGCTGCGTACCGGACACCGGCCGGCCCTGGTGGGCTTCGACGACTTCGAGCTGGCCGACCTGCTGGTCCCCGGCGTGACCGTGGTGGCCCAGGACCCGGTGCGACTCGGCAGGACCGCCGCCGAGCTGCTGTTCCGCCGCCTGTCGGGCGAACAGGGCACCCCCGAGCGGGTCGAGCTGCCGACCCGGCTCATTCCCCGGGGCTCGGGAGAGCTCCCCGGATGAGGCGCCACCAGAGCCGGTGGGCTCGGCGTCTCACCTGGCTGTCGGCTTCTCGGCCCTGAAGGGGACGAGCTCGCGGCACCTCGTCAACGGCCCTGCGTGACCGTCGAACCACCACCGATGACAGGATGCCCCCGTCGTTGCCGCAATCAGTAGGCCACCGCCGCCAGCATGCGGTGGTGCTTCGCCGTCTCGACCTCATCCACAAGCGCGACCGCCAGGTCGGCGTAGGAGAACGTGGCGGCGTCGTCATCGGCCGGCAGAACCTGGCCACCACCGATCCGGTACCGGCCGGTGCGTGGCGCGTCATTGTCGAGGAAGACCGGCGGCGGGGCGAGGACCAGCCAGTCGATCTCCGTGTCCGCCGCACGGAGCACGTCGAGTTCCGCCGCATGCCCGAGGGAGAACGCGCGGCCCTCCGCCGGAAAATCGGGCGCGTCATGGACAGGCACCCCGGGCGCGATCTCCAGCGTGGTGCCGATCCCGATCAGCAGCAGCCGGACCACCCCGGACCGTGCCAGGCCATCGAGCAGGGCATGGGCCGCGCCCGCGAAGAACTCCTCTGACGACATGTCGAGCCGGGCGGCGGCGCTGATCGCCGCGTCGTGCCCCGCTGCCACCGCCGCGACGCTGTCCGCGCTGGTGACATCACCGGCGGCCAGCACCACGCCGTCACCTGCCAGGTCCTGGTGCCTGGCCGGATCCCGCACTACCGCCGTGACCTGATGACCGCGGGTAACAGCCTCGGCGACCACACGTCGACCCGCACGCCCACCGGCACCGAAGACAACGATCCTGCTCATGAGACGACGCTCCGTTCGACAAGGCCGACCTGAATCGGTGGCCGATGCCCCGGACACTATTGGGCGCCCCCTTGGTTTCCGCAACGATAGTTACGTACGCTTGCCGGTGTGAGCGAGCCACTTGATCCCGACATGTTCAGCGGATGCGCACACGTCACCTCCCCGGTCCGGATCGGCGACAAATGGACAGGGAAGATCATCCGGTGTCTGGAGACGGGCCCTCGACGATTTTCCGAACTGCAGGTGCCCCTACGCGGCATCACGCCAAAGGTCCTCACCGAGTCACTGCGGGCGATGGAGCGCGACGGATTGATCACACGCACCGCCTACGCCGAGATCCCCCCACGAGTCGAGTACGAACTGGCTCCGCTTGGAACCACGCTCCTCAAGCCCATGGCCGCCTGCTGCGAATGGGCCGAGGCGCACCTGCCCGCACTGCTCGACGCCCGCGAGGCCCACCAGGGTCGTTGAACCTGGAGCGCTACCAGTGCGCGGGGCGGGTGAGCGCGGCGGGCAGCGTGGTCGCGGCGTCTCCCCTGGCCGCGTTGACCTGGGCCTGGGTGAGGAAGATGCTCCCGGTGAGGTCGGCACCGCGCAGGTCGGCGTCACGGAGGTCCACCCCGATGAGGTCGGCCGTACGCAGGTCGGCGTTTCGCAGGTCGGCCGCGATGAGGTAGGCCCCGCGCAGGTTGGCCCCGCGCAGGTTGGCGCCCTTGAGCCTGGCCCCGATGAGATCGGCTCCCCGGTGGTTCTTCTTGCGGCCGGGCACCTCGGCCCGTACCAGCTCGCTGGTGCGGAGCAGCAGGGCGTTGACGCCCTGACGGACCGTTGCCACGTCCGTTTCCACGAGCGTTTCGGCACTGCCACGGGTGAGGCGCTCGGTGTCGTCCAGCGCGTGACGGAGATCATCGTGGATGGGGCGGGCCTGCGGCAGCGCCAGTGCCTCGGTCAGGTACCAGAGCAGCTCGTGGAGCTGCCGCATGACGGGAAACACCTCGAACATCTGCCTGGCGGTGCCCGGAGCCTGCCGCCAGTCCTGCCCGCCGAAGGTGACCTGGGAGACCTGCTGCCCCGCGCCGAAGCAGTCGAAGACGGTGCAGCCGGGAAAGCCCCGCTCGCGGAGGTTCGCGTGGATGCCGCAGCGGAAGTCCGCCCGCAGGTTCACGCACGGCTTCCCCGCGTCCTTGTCGATCGCGAAATCGGCCGAGGCGGCGAAGGGCAGCGCGACACAGCACAGCCCGAAGCAGTTCGCACAGTCGGCCCGCAGACCGGGACGGTCGCCGCCCGCCAGGGGGACTTCGCGCTTCTGGGACAACGTAGGTGATCTCCTGCCGCGAGGTGGAACGTTCTGCACGAACCTCCATTCTCGCCGACCGTACGAGGAGGTCCGGTCAGGAAGGCTCCGGCCGCAGGGAGCGGTGCAGGGCGAGTGAGCAGCAGACGACCGCGGCCCCCGCCAGGACGATCGCCATGTGCGGGGAGGTCAGCTCGGCGGCCACGCCCACCAGGGCCGCGCCGAGCGCCTGGCCGGTCATCATCCCCGCCGAGGCCAGGCCGAACGCCTGGCCCCTGATCGCCTCGGGTACCGCCTCCACGAACCACCGCTGCAACCCGAGCTCGTAGGCGGTCAACGCCACCGCGGCGAGCAGCACGAGCAGCGCGGCTCCCCCGAGCCCCGGCTGCAGGGCGAACACCAGCAGCGGAAGGCCCGACGCCACCGCCATGGGAAACGCCAGCCGTTCCCTGCCGGAGGGCGAGACCAGCCGGCCGACGACGAAGCTTCCCACCGCCAGGCCCGCGGAGGCCGCGGCGAGCGCGTACCCGGCGGTGCTCCCCAGATAGGGGATCAGCATCGCCTCGCCGCCCACCGCGAACGTCACCGGCAGCCACTGCGCGAGAAGCAGGCCGCGTATCCGCCTATCCGCCAGCAGCACCCGGTTGACCCGCAGGGTCTCCCAGACGGCACCTCTGCCGCTGACCTTCTCAGTGCGCACACTCCCGTGTTCCGCCTCCCCGGCCGGGAGATCTCCATCCTCGGTACGCTCACCGGGAAGGCCGGCCTCCGCGCCCCTGACCGGAAAGTCGGGCAGGCCGAAGCGGAGCACCACGGCGGCCAGCACGGACAGCGCGGCGGTGACGGCCAGCGCCCCCGAGGGGCCGGTGGCGGCGAGGATGCCACCGCCCACGGCCAGTCCGCCGATCTGCGCTCCCGCCGACGTCACGGTCAGCACGGATCTGCCCAGCACGAACGCGTCCCCCGGCAGCAGGTCGGGCAGCAGGGCCATCCGCGCGGCCCCGAAGACCGGTGAGAACAGGCCGGTGACCAGGACCAGGGCGAGCATCGCCCAGACGGACAGCCCGGCGAAGGCGATCAGCAGGCAGGTCACCACCCGCACCAGTTCCCCCGCGATCATCAGCGCGCGCGGCCGGATCCGGTCGGCCAGCGAGAGCAGGAAGGTGGCGCCGACGGCGTAGGGCAGGAAGCCCAGCATGTACGCCGCCGCCGACAGCCCCGGCGAGCCGGTCCGCGCGTAGACCAGTGCCGACAGGGCCAGCATCTTGACCTGGTCACCGGCCACCAGAAGGGTGAAACTTCCGAACAGGACACGGAACTCACCGCTCGCGAAGACCTCCGTGTAGGTCGCGCCGCGTTCTTGTGTGGTCATGGCACGATGCTGAACGGACGCCCGGACGGTTGGCTAACCTTTCAGATATACCCGAAAGGTCGCTCAGTGGTCCATCGCATCGAGGTCACCCCGCACGACGTCATGGCCAGCAGGTTCGCCATCTCCCCGCTCATGGAGACCAAGCACACCCTCTGGATCCTGTCCGGTGTCAAGGGTGCCGGGGGGTGGCGGACGTGGGCGGAGCGAATGCGCGAGCCGTATCGGAGACTGCTACGCACGCACCCGGGACTGGCCCCGATGGTGGCTCTGTTCCGCGAGCGTTACTACAACGTCGATTTCCCCGCACCGCCGCCGACCGGGGTGAACACCCCGGTCGAGACGGAACTCGCGCTGGTGAGAGCCACCCCGCTGGCCCAGGCGCACGACGAGATCGCCAGAAACCTGGAGGGAATGCCCCGCCCCTCGGAGTCCGTCAGGGAGGTGCTGTTCTCACCGAACGTCGTGGAACTCTTCGCCGAGGCACTCGCGGCGATCTGGCAGGAGATCGTCTCCCCCGTCTGGCCGCGCTTTCACGCGATCCTGGAGCGGGACGTGATCCAGCGGGCGGGCCGGCTGGCGACCTACGGCTGGGCTGCGGCGCTCGACGACCTCAACCCGCGAATCCGGTGGCACTCCGACGGTGTCATCGAGGTGCAATCCAGTTTCCCTGACGAGACCTACCGGCTCGACGGACGCGGGATGCTCTTCGTCCCGACCGTGTTCCCCGCCGGGGTGAGCTACTACCTGGATAAGAGCTGGCCGTACGCGATCAGCTATACGGCCCGGGGCACCGGCATCCCGCCCGAGACGGCGGACGGCCTGGCCCACCTGATCGGCAGGACCAGGACCCGGCTGCTGCTGGAGCTCGCGACCCCGGCGACCACCACCCAGCTCGTCACACTGCTGGGCCTGAGTCTCGGCACCGTGGGCGGCCACCTCTCCGCCCTGCGGAACGCGGGCCTGATCACCGGCAACCGCACCGGCCGCACCGTCCTCTACCACCGCACCCCCCTGGGCGACTCCCTGGTCAGCCGCTCACCGGCCCTCGGCACTTCCTCGTGAGGCCTTTCTCCCGTACGGGTCTGTCCAGCGGCGCTGGGCGGTGGCCGTAGGCCTGCCGCCTACTCATCCGCGATCCTGCCGATGATCTCGTCGCGGTGGGCAAAGGAGGCGAAGTGGCCGCCAGGCACGAACCTTGACGTTCCCTGGGGGAGTCGGTCGGCCAGCCGCCGAGCCAGCATGATCGGGACCTTCGGGTCTTCGAGCCCGTGCCACAGGTGGACAGGCCTGCGGACGTCAACGGGATCGAACCCCCAGGGCCGCAGGTACTGCCGTAGATCGTCGGCCATGGCCGCTCCGCCCTGGTGGCAGCTTTCACGGACGTCGGCGATGAAGGCGGCCTTCGCGTTGTTGTCGGCATCGTTGAGCAACTCACGGAAGATTCGCAGGTCCGCGCCGGGAAGCCCTCGCTCGACCCGGCCGATGAGCTTGCCGGTGTCACCGCGAGCGGCGGTGGCCATCATCGCGGCAGAGGCGGAGCACAACCTTCGCAACAACCAGGGAGCACGCCGGGCCAGCCGCCAGTAGAAAGCGTCCGCACGACTGGCGGGGGCCCACCGTTCCCGCACGGCGACCGGCGGCATGCCGCCCAGGATCGTCGTACTGGTGACAAGGGCGGGATGGGTAGCGGTGAGTGCCAGGGCAGGACCCGCGCCCATGGACACGCCGATGACGGCAACGCGGTCGAGGCCGAGTTGGTCGGTGAGCGCCGAGGCATCACGGGCCCAGTCCAGGAAACCGGCTCCCGGATTCGCTGTCGACAGGCCGTAACCCGGCCGGTCAACGGCGATGAGGCGCACGCCCTGGCGGTGCAGAGTCGCGTTGGAGAAGGTCCATCCCGCTGACCATCGCGAGGAGGAGTAGCCATGGACGAACAGGCATGGCCGTCCGACAGGGTCACCGAAGACGGCATACCCCATTCGCCGGCCGTCCTGAAGGGTGATGCTCCGCTCTGCGGTGGTGCTCGCGTTCATGGGCGGTGCTCCTCGTTTTCTCGGTCGTGAGGATGGTGAAAAGGGGGTCAGGGGTGTTCGGGATGGCGCCGGGAGCGGCGCCTCAGCCTGATTCCCTCTCGTCGGCCGCGGCGTCGGCGTCCGCCGGCCAGGTCGCCACGACATCGATCGCCCATTCCGCCCAGGAGATCATCGCCTCCAGGCGCCGGATGCCGGCTTCGAGGCCGAGCAGGGACGCCCGGTCGGCGGGTCGGCTGAGATCGAGTCCCTTCCTCAGGACCCGCATGCCCCGCAATCGCGCCCGGTGGTACTCCATCTCCTCCCGGAGGAAAGCACGGGCCTCCTCCGGCTTGATGAGCCACAGCGCGAATGACCGCAGCACCGTCTCGTTGCGCTGGGAGTGGTCCGCGGAGGTAGTCGTCAACCACTCCCGCAGCGCCCGCAGTCCTTCCTCGGTGATCTCGTAGGGGCGCCGGCCCCGCGCCCCCTCGTCCTGCTCCCTGATGAGGCCGTCGGCCGCAAGCCGCCTCAATTCGGGATAGACCTGCGTGGGTTTGGCGTGCCAGACGAACTTCAACACGCCGTCGAACTCTTGGCTGATGTCATAGCCGCTACGCGGCTGCCCGGCGATGAGCGTGATCAGGGCCATCCGTAGCGACACGCGAACCACCTTCACCCGATGCGTTGAACACCCCAACGATACTAAAAAATTTTAGTGTGAGTAGTAAACGTAGCTCAGATCTCCCGGGCCACTGTCCGGTTGAAGCGGTAAGAGGGCGCACAGCTAGACGGTGTGGCCCGCCGTGAGGCTCGGCGTCTACGGGCCGACTCCTACGTGGGGATCGCCTGCGGGACCGCGATCCACTTACCGCCGGATCCGGCGAATCAAGGCCTACGCCTCGGCGCAGGACCCGGTGAAGTCCGCAGACCTCCGGCTGACGGGCGTGGAAAGCGTTCATCGCAAGTCGAGCGGCGTTGAGAGCTTCCACTCGTGGTGGAGGTGGTCACTGTCCTTGGTGGCCGGCGGCGCGTAGGCGGGTGGCGATGCCGTCCAGGCCGCAGGGGTCGGCCCAGCGGGAGGCCGGGTTGATCTCCTCCATGCCGCCGATGACCGTCAGGCCCCGGCCGAGGAGTACGCCCTGCGGGTGGGCCGAGTAGATCGGCGTTCCGGCCGGGAGGGCGGCGCGGTCCTTGATGACGGGTCCCTCTCGGGTGTCCGGATGGACGAACAGCAGGACCCGGGTGCCCCGGGGCACCCCTCGCCGGAAGTCGGCCACCGAGTTGACCGGGGTCTGGTTCTTCCATATTCCGCCCTGAAAGAACTTCACGTGGACCAGGCGAGCGGCCGGCCCCTTGAACCGCTCGGTCACCCGCACCGGCATCAGCACGTAGTGCGTGCGGTCACCGGGGATCCCCTCCTCGACGATCTGCCCCGGCAGGAAGTCCTCGACGGTGCCCGCGACGACCAGCGGGGTCTTCGCCGCGAGTTCCTCCGGGGAGTTGAGCGGGTCGTAGTCGAAGGCCGTCTGCCGGAGCAGCCTGAGGTTCAGTGCTCTGGCCGGGACCGGGGCGCAAGCGGATCGGGGCGCCGACTCCGTCGAGGCCGGGGACACCGGTGTTTTCGGTGCGGCCCCCGTCTCCGGTGCTTCCCGCGTAGGGGGTGTGGATGCCGTTGCCAAGGCGTCCGGGGTTCGAGCCGTGGTCGCGGGGGCGCCGCAAGCGGTCAGCGCGACAAGAAGCAGCAGGACGGACAGTCGCATGATCATGTCACCCTTCAGAGCTGGGTCGGATCCACGGATGTGGTGTACGGCCCCCCGTCTGCCGGGTTCAGATGCCGCACGCCGCGTCCATGGGCGTGTCCTCTGCCGGTCAGTCGTCTCGGCAACGGCCTACCGAAGTTCCGGCTCGCCCCAGGATTGGACGTTCACCTGGTCGCCCAGGGCGAGCTTGCCGGGCCGTACGACGGAGAGTTTCACGCCGAACGCGACCCCGCCCTCGGGTGCGCGGCGGTAGGTGGCCAGCGTGCGCAGCGGCTCCGGCCCCGCTCTGGTGCCGCTGTCCTGGTCGACCATCGTGACGGCGCATCGGATGGCGAGCTTGGCGTAACCGAGTTCGGTGTCGCCGACGAGCATCCGCCGGGCCCCGTCCTCCCGGTGCGGCTCCGTCCACCCGCCGAT
The DNA here is from genome assembly GCF_040614275.1 of Streptosporangium sp. NPDC006013. NCBI lineage: Bacteria > Bacillati > Actinomycetota > Actinomycetes > Streptosporangiales > Streptosporangiaceae > Streptosporangium > Streptosporangium sp. NPDC006013. Next base: position 79,666 of record NZ_JBEXUE010000001.1, on the reverse strand, counting down.
CACGATGTTGGGGCGGAACCGGGCCATGGGCAACGGGGCGCCGCCACCTTCGGTGAGTCGCCGGTCGAGCAGGGCGAGGGTGGCCTCGGAGATGAGATGCACCGGACTGCTGTCCGCGTAGCCGGACGTACCGGGTGTCCAGCCGTCGGTCACCCGGCGGTGTTCCGGCGGCACCCGCACGAGCCTGCTCGGCGTGCCCAACACCTCCGACAGCCACTCGGCCGCTGCCCGTCCCTGGTCGATCCCCTGGTACGGCGTGCCGAACAGCTCCACATCGCGCCTGGTGGAGAGCAGATCCACATCGACGGTCAGCGCGTCGAAACCCGGCAGCCGGAGCGTGAGCCGATCCCCGTCCGCGTTGATCTCGGGGTGGATGGTGGCGAGCCGTGGGTCGCGCCGCTGGCTGCGGAACACGCCGTTGTCACCGACCACCATGAAACTGCGGTCGTGCGCCAGGCCCGCCACCGTCAGCAGCGTCTCGGTCATCGAGACGCCGGCGCATCCCTTGACGGGATAGCAGACCAGTTCGGTGATAACGGCGGTCCCTCTGCCATCAGGCGACGCACCAGCCCGTGAGGCGGAGAGCATGACCTGCACGTTAGAGACCGAACGGCCTCCACACCAGAAAAAGAGGCGAAATCTAACACAAAATCGTCAAGATATCAGCCCTTCAATGCTCCGGCCATGAGGCCGCGCATGAAGAAGCGGCCGAGCAGGACGTAGATGATCATTGTGGGGATGGAGGCGAGCAGGGCCGCGGCCATCTGCTGGCTGTAGGGGACGGTCTGGGCTCCGGCGATGTTGTTGAGCATCACCGTGGTGGGCCAGCTCTGCGGGCCGGTCAGGAAGACCGCGAACAGGAAGTCGTTCCACATTGAGGTGAACTGCCAGATGATCACAACCGCGAAGGCGGGACCCGAGACGGGCAGCACCACCGACCAGTAGGTCCGCAGCATCCCCGCGCCGTCCACCCTGGACGCCTCGATCAGCTCGTCGGGGATGGTGACGTAGTAGTTGCGGAAGATCAGGGTGCAGATCGGAATGCCGTAGACCACGTGCGCCAGCAGCAGCCCGGGGATCGCTCCGTAGAAGACACCCGGCACGCCGGTGACCGCCAGGGTGACCTCGTTGAGCTTCACCAGCAGCTGCACCAGCGGGATCATGACGCCCTGGTACGGGATGAACATGCCGAACAGGAACAGCGTGAACAGCACGTCGGAGCCGGGGAAGCGCCACTTCGACAGCACGTAGCCGTTCATCGAGCCGAGCACCGCCGAGATCAGCGAGCCGGGTACGGCCAGCAGCACGCTGTTCCAGATGCCGGGCGCGAGCTTCTCCCAGGCCACCCGCCACGGCTCGACGGTCCACACCTCGGGCAGCGCCCAGGCCCGGCCGGGATCGGCCTCGGTCAGCGGCTTGAAGCTGGTGACCAGCAGCACGTAGATCGGGATCAGGAAGACGAGCAGGAAGGCGACCAGCAGCGTCAGCCGGACGCCGCGCGACAGCCGCGCCCGCCGCCTGGCCCGTCCGCCGGGGTTCCCGTCCCGTACGGGGGCGGCGGCGGGGGTGTCGGTCACGGTGGAGGTCATGAGCGCCGCTCCCTGCGGAGGGTCCAGACGAGGTAGGGGATGACGAAGACGCTGACCGCGAGCACGATGTACGACGCGATGGTGGCGCCCTTGGCCGGGTCGTGGGAGTCGAAGACCGCGACCCACATGAAGACGGCGGGCACGTCGGTGATGATCTGCTTGCCGGAGACCGCGACGATCAGGTCGAAGACCTTGAGCGAGATGTGGCCGAGGATGATCAGGGCGGAGAGGGTGACCGGGCGGAGCATCGGCAGCACGATGTGCCGGTAGACCTGCCACTCGCCGCACCCGTCGACCCGGGCCGCCTCCCGGAGGTCCTCGGGGACCCCCCGGAACCCCGCCAGGAACAACGCCATGACATATCCCGACATTTGCCATATAGCGGGGATGGCCATGGCGGCCATCCCCCAGTCGGGATCGCGGAACCACTGCCACTGCAGGAACTCCAGCCCGAGGCTGTCGAACAGCCGGTTCAACCCGACCGCCCGCTCGCCCTGACCGGAGTTCATCAGCCAGCGCCAGACCACCCCGGTCGCCACGAAGGAGATCGCCATCGGGAACAGGTAGACCGCCCGGAAGGTCCCCTCGCCCCTGATCCCCTTCTCCATCAGGAACGCCAGCAGCCAGCCGAGCAGCAGCGCCCCGAACACGAAGACCACGGTGAAGACGATGGCGTGGTTGACCGAGATGCCCCAGCGTTTCTGGTCCCAGAGGGTGAAGAAGTTCTCCAGACCGACGAAACTCCCCTCGGACACCTCGTCGTGCTTGTCGGTCATCGCCAACTGGAAGTTCCAGCCGAGCATGCCGTAGACGAAGACCGCGATCGCGATGATCGACGGTGTGACCAGCAGCAGCCCCGGCAGCCACCTGCGTACCCGTGTCACGGACACCCCTTCCGCGAGGTACGGCCCGCGCCTTCGCGGGCCGTACCGAAAATCACTGCCCGGAGTTCTTCGCGGCCTCGGCCAGCGCCTTCTGCAGCGCGGCCACGTCCTTGTCTCCGTGGAACAGGCCGACCGCCTCGTTGATCGCGACGCGCCAGGCGTCGTTCACGACCACGCCGTGCTGGATGGAACCGGCGAGCTTGTCGCCGCCCCAGTCCTTCAGCGCGTCCGCGAGGTAGTCGGTGTAGAGGGCGGTGTCGGCGTCCTTGCGGGCCGGGATGGAGCCCTTCTTCGGGTTGAAGGCGTCCTGGCCCTCCTTGCTCGCGGCCACCTTCAGCCAGGCCACCGCCCCGTCGCGGTTCGGCGCGCCCTTGGGCAGGGTGAAGCTGTCGGAGAGCCACATGAACGTGCCTCCGGTGCCCGGCGAGGGCGCCCAGTCGAAGTCGGTCTTGGAGGTCTTGCCCAGGCCGCCGTCCGGCGGGTTGTGGAAGTAGCCGTACGCCCAGTCACCCATGATGTTGAACGCGGCCTCGCCGTCGGCCACCTGCTTGGCCGCGGGCTGCCAGTCGTCGGCCGGGTCACCGGCGTAGGACAGGATCGTCTTGAAGTCGTCGAGCGCCTTGGTCATCGCCGGGCCCGACCAGTCGGAGCCCGCGGTCCAGAGCTGGTTGTAGGCGTCGGTGCCGAGCGAGCCGAGCAGCACGCTCTCCAGCAGGTGGACCATGGTCCACTCCGAGCCGATCGAGAGCGGGATCTTGCCCTTCTGCTTGACCTTCTCCAGCGCGGCGACGAAGTCGGGGATCGTCTTCGGCACCTCGGTGACGCCCGCCTCCTTCAGCACCGCCGGGTTGAACCACATCACGTTGGAGCGGTGGATGTTGACCGGCACCGAGTAGACCTGGCCCTGGACGCTGATCTGGTCGATCAGCTGCTGGGGGAAGACGTCCTTCAGCTTGAGCTCGTCGTAGAGGAAGTTGAGCGGTTCGAGCTGCCCGGCCTTGATGTAGCCCTGGAGTTCGGCGCCCGCGTGCCCCTGGAAGGTGTCCGGCGGGGTCTGGGCCTGCAGCTTGGTGGTCAGCAGGGCCCGCGCCTTGTCCCCGGACCCGCCCGCCACGGCCGCGTCGAAGAACTCAAGCCCGGCGTTCTGCTTCTCGAAGATCTCCTTCATGGCCTTCAGGCCGTCGGCCTCGCCGGGTCCCGTCCACCAGGAGAAGACCTCGACCTTCTTCTTCGCGTCGGCCTGCGGGCTCTGCGTGGCACCGTCACCGCCGCCGTCACCACAGGCGGTCAGGGCGAGCAGGCCCGCCACGGTGACCGCGACGGCTGCCATCCACTGTCGTCGCACAGCTCTCCGTCCCTTCGGGGTTTGGGGTGCACAAAACCCCCGAAAATATGACAACGTTGTCAGTACGGCAATCAAGCCACTCCGCACCAAGCGCCGTCAAGGTCGCGCGGATAACAGCTCAATATCCCGGGATATGAGCACCAGATGACACCCTCCGGTGACAGCGGACCGGTCGGACACACGCCCACGCGAAACCACAGCGCACCGCATAGGTGGAGAAGTGCGAAATAACACCTAGGAGGAAACAAAGCGGTCATATTGGGCACCGGGGTGGAGGACAACCGTGACCGGCTCCCCCGGATTCGGCTGCTCGTACGCCATGTTCGTGGACGCAACCCGGTCTTGGCGCTCGATGCCGCCGTGGGAAGAGGAGCTCGTAGGGATCCGTGGGCGGGCTCAGACGCGCTGGACCGCACCGTCGGAGAGCGCGACGACGGTGACGCCGAAGTCATGGATGGTCGCCGCCAGGTCCTCGGACGAGAGGCCCGGGGCCACGACGACCAGGGAGCCGCGCATCAACGCCAGCCCGATCAGAGTGGTCAGGGCCAGGCTGCACCTCAGTGGCCAGGTCACCAGGAGGACGTCGGACTTCCCCAGCTCGGCGCCCCTGTCGAGCAGGCTCATCCTCGTGATCAGGTCCTGGTGGGTGAGCACCCCTCCGTCCTCGATCAGCAGGGCGGGCTGCACCGCGGGGTCGAGGAAGGGCAGCGGGACGGGCTCCAGGAGCAGCAGGTCGGCGAAGTCGACGGTGTCGCGGGCCTGGCCGAACGCGATCACCTGCCGGACCCGCGAGTCCTCCACGGCCCGCAACGAGGCGTCCGCCAGGCGCGGAGTGGTGATGAGCAGCCGCGCCTCCCACTCGGCCAGCAGATCGGCCATCTCCGCGCACCCCGAGGTGATCGGCGCCGCCACCCCTCCGGCCGCGATGACCGTGTGCACCGCCAACGTCTGGGCCACCGCGCTGTCCACGTGGATTCCGGCCACCTGACGCCGCCGTGCCCCCCGCCGCACCAGGCCCGAGGCTCCTCGGGTCACCTCCGCGGCCAGCCTGCGGTAGCCGTACACCATTCCGGCGCCGAGGTCGATCAGGGCCGGCCGATCACCTCGCCCGTGCGCGTAGCCGAACACCGCCTCGGTGAGTGTGCAGCTGGTGGACGGCGAGGTGGGTCTCATTCCGATGAGGGTAGGGTCGCCTGTCCACAGGGGCATCGACAGATGTATGTAGATGACTGTGTATTCGGCCCCGTGACGTCCTTCCATGTCTTGAAAGCCGGGGATTCCAGCACCCGACCTGCCGGTCGGGTCCGCCGGTTCGCCTGCCCGGGCAATCCCGAAGCCTCCCCGCGCGAACACGGGCGCGCCCCGCCGCGTTCGGATGAACATGCCTCACCTGGTCATCGCGGAACACCCCGACCCCACCGAGGCACACCCGCACACCAAGCGAAAAACGAGCAGTGCTTCCCCCTCCCCGAAGAACGGGGCATCCGCCCCAGATGTCCAGTGATCCCCCCGCGCCGCAGTCCCCCGAATCAGGCCCCGAAAGCAGCGCCCCGAGCAGTCCCCCACTACGGAAGGCGGGCTCGAGCCCTGCGCGACTCGAGCCCGCTGCCGCGTGCGGCCCTTGGCTCCGGCCCCCACCCCTCCGAGGGGACCTCGCCGTCTACCGGGACACGCGACGACCGCGACGTGCTCGACCGAGACGCCCGGGATGGTGTGGACCCGCCGTTCCGGACCGGAACTGTGGCCGGCACGGTGCGGAAGGCTGGACGTCATCGGTCGAACACCAGGAAAACGTACGGCGGGCGGCGGCCCCGGAACATACTCCGGACTAGGTATCCCGAGATGTATCTTCACGCCCGCACATGTGTAGCCCGGAGTGTGTAGAGCCCGAGCGGCCGACCCGGTGACCGCGGATTCTCGCCGGCTCCGGGCCGGCCACCCCGCGGCCGAGCCCACGACCGGTGACCGCTCCCGGCCCGCGGGTCAGGAACGATTCTGCTCGACGACCCAGGTGGCGACCTGCGTGCGTGAGGAGAAGCCGAGCTTGGCCAGGATGTTGGCGACGTGCCTGGCCGCGGTGGCGGGGCTGATCACCAGCTCGTCGGCGATGGCCCTGTTGCTCATTCCCCTGGCGATCAGTTCGGCGATCTCCGCCTCCCTGCAGGTGAGCGTGGTCAGCGGGGCGATGACCGGAGGCCTGCCGAGCAGCACCGGCGTCTCGCACGGCTCGTCGAGCTGAAGTGCGTAGCGGACCGCCTGCTCCTGGGACATCTCCTGGCCGTGCGCCCACAGCTGGGCGACCAGCGCGTCACCGAGGCGTACCCGGGCGGGCTGGAGCAGCTCCTCCATCCGTGCCCCGAACCCGGGCGGCAGCACGGCGCCGCTCATCGCGCTCCTGATCGCGGCGGAGGCGCCGGCCAGGCGGACCGCCCTGCGGTCGTCCTCCTCGGCGAGGGCGAGCTGGGCGAGCGTCTCGATCCGGCGGGCCACGCCGAGCCGCTGGCCGGTCCCGGTGCAGAGCCGCAGGCTCTCGATCAGCCTGGCCCGCGCGGTGACGAGGTCTCCCTGGGCCAGGGCGATCCGGCCAAGACCTGACAGGCAGGTGATGGACTGCCAGTGGGCGGTGATGTCCTGGAGCATGTCGAGGGCGCGCTCGTAGTGGGCACGGGCCTCCGCCAGGTCGCCGCGGAGCCAGGCGACCTGGGCCAGACCGATGAGGGCCACCGGCGCGGCCCAGTGATTGTCCAGCTCGTGGGCGATGGCCAGCGCGGCCTCGAAGGAGCGCTGCGACTCCTTCGCCCTGCCCTCCGACAGTGCGAAAGTGCCCTCCATGGAGCGGATGACCGTCTCGTGCCACGGGTCGTCGACGGTGTGCACGGCCTCCAGCGCCTCGTCCAGCAGGGACCTGGCCCGCTCCGGGCGGCGCTGGTAGATCGCCACCCAGGCGAGGATGGCCAGCGCGCCGCTGAGCGGCCCGGGCAGGCCCGTCTCGCGGCACAGCTCGACCGCCGCGGTGCAGGCGCTCTGCGCGGTGTCCGGGTCGCCCTGCCCGAAGGCCACCTGCCCGCGCAGCGCGAGGGCGTCGCCGCGCACGTACGGCGCCAGTTCCTCGGGGGCGGTGTCGAGCAGGCGGTCCAGCCACTTGTCGGTCGGGGTGAACCTCCCCCCGGCGATGATCGGCCAGCGGAGCAGCACCAGGAGGCGGAGCGCGCTCTCCGGGTCGCTCGCGGCCTCGACCGACCAGCGCACCGCCGCCCAGACGTTGGCCTGGAGCTCGTCCAGCATGACCAGCATCGGGCAGATCTCGGCCCAGGTGGGCCGGGGCCGCCGGACTATCGTCTGGTGGATCCGGGCGGCGAGCTCGATCATGTGGTCGCGGTGCAGCCGCCGGAACTCGGGTTCCTCGCCGGAGGCTTCGAGCTGCTCCGCGGCGTACTCGCGGATCGTCTCCAGCATGCGGTAGCGCGTCTCACCCGCGACCTCGGCGTCGGCCAGGACCAGCGACTTGTCGACCAGGTCGCAGAGCACCCCCAGAACGTCCTCGGCCCACAGGGCGTTGCCCGCGCAGACCTGCTCGGCCATGTCGAGCGTCCAGCCGCCGGTGAAGACCGCCAGCCGCCGTAGCAGGATCCGCTCGGGCTCGTTGAGCAACTGGTAGCTCCAGTCGACCGTCGCCCTGAGCGTCCGCTGCCTGGCCGGGGCCGTTCTGTCGCCCGCCGACAGCAGCCGGAACCGGTCCCGGATCCTGGCGTTGATCTGCTCCACGGTCAGCACCCTGCACAGGGCGGCGGCGAGTTCGATGGCGAGCGGCATCCCGTCGAGCGCCTCGCAGAGCCCGGCGATGTCCGCCGCGTTCTGCTCGGTCATGGCGAAGCCCCGCGAGGCGGCGGTGGCGCGGTCGACGAAGAGTCGCACCGCCTCGCTGGCGCCGACGTCGTGGCCCTCGCTCCTGGGCAGGCTGAGCGGCGGCACCCGCCACACGGTCTCCCCTGCCACCCGCAGGGGCTCGCGGCTGGTCGTGAGCACGCGTACGTCCGGGCAGACGGTGAGCACGGCGCGGCAGAACCTGGCGGACTCCTCGATGAGCGACTCGCAGTTGTCCATGACCAGCAGCAGCCGCCGTTCGCCGAGCGCGTCGATCAGGGTGTCGGCCAGCGCGCGGGACGGCTCGGCCTTGACCCCGAGCACGGCGGCCACCCGGGGCTCGATCAGGTCGCCCGGCACCGCGTCGGCCAGCTCGACCAGCCAGACACCGCCGGGGAACTCCTCCGCCAGCTGGGTCGCGACCCGGATCGCCAGCCTGCTCTTGCCGATGCCGCCCGCCCCGCAGAGGGTCACCACCCGGGCGACGCCCAGTAGGTCTGCGAGTTCTTCCACGTCGGCTTCACGCCCCACGAAGCCGTTGGGTTCGAGAGGCAGGTTGCCTCCGGTGAGGGAAGCGTGTGCGGTTTCCTGGGTCATCGGCTCTTAAAGAGGTCGCGGGTAGAACCGTCACAGAAAGTGTGACATCAATTACCGAACCATGCCCAGTCTTAGACCATTTCCGGCCCACAGATCATCCCGTCCCGGCATGTTCCGCCTCCCCGCCACCCGGCCGCGACCGCTCGCACCGTCTCGGAGCGGCGATCCGTCGCGGACCGTGACAGTCCGCGGGCGAGGTGACGCCGACCGTAACCGGCCATCCGATGGCCATCGCCGGTGCGGCGGCTCACACTGCTCGCATGGCAGACTCTCCCACCGATCCGGCCCCCGAGCTTGGCGAGCTCAGCCTCTCCGACTGGTACGCGCACACCGACAAGATGGCGAAGGTCGGTTTCCTGACCATCGCCCGCAGGCTTCCCGCGCTGGTCTCGCAGGCCGTCAGGCTGGCGTGGCTGGCCAGTCCCCGCGACACCGCCGTCGCGATCACGCTGAACCTGTTCGGCGGGGTGTTCACCGCGTTCGGGCTGCTCGCCACGACCGGGGTGCTGTCGGCGCTGTTCGAGGCGGGCCCGACTCCCGAGCGGGTGCGGGCCGCCCTGCCGAGCCTGATCCTGGTGGGCGTGGCCGCGGCCCTGCGTACCCTCACCCAGGCGGGCGCGGGCTGGGCTCAGTCGCGGTTAGAGCCCCAGGTCGGCCGGATCGCCGAGGAGCGCCTGTACGGGCTGACCAGCCAGGTCGGCCTGGCGGCCTTCGACGACCCCGACTTCCACGACACGCTCCAGCGGGCCAGGGCTCGCGGGGTGTCCATGGCGGACGAGGTGGTGGTCACGGCCATCAACGCGCTGACCGCGATCATCGGCATCGCCGCCGCAGCGGGCGTGCTGGGGGTGCTCCACCCGGTCCTGCTGCCGCTGCTGGTGCTGGCGGTGCTGCCCGACGCCTGGGCGGCGGTCCGCTCCGCGCGCATGCGCTACACCACCATGTACGCGCTGATCCCCGCCCGCCGCCGAAAATGGATCATCGCGGAGCTGCTCGCGGAGCGCGAACCGGCCGCCGAGGTGCGCTCGTTCACCATGCGCGGCTTCCTGATGCGGATGTACGACGCGCTGGCCACCGCCGAGCAGACGGTCATGCTCGGCCTGGCCCGGCGGCAGGTGCTCGCGAAGGTCGTCGGCGAGGCACTGGGCGGGGTCGGCACCGCCGTGGTCTACGTGGCCCTGGGCGTGCTGCTCGCGATGGGCGCGGTCCCCCTGGCGGTGGCGGGCACCGCCGTGCTGGCGATCCGCTCGGGCCAGACCTACCTGGCCAACCTGATGTTCGCCACGAACCGGCTCTACGAGGAGGGGCTGTACTTCACCGACTTCCTCGACTTCTGCGCGGAGGCGGAGCGCAGGCTGCCCGCCGGGCGGCCGGCGCGGGCGCCGGAGAGCTTCGAGCGGATCATCGCCGAGGACGTCGTCTTCACCTACCCGGGTTCCACCGTCCCCGCGCTCCAGGGACTCACGATGCGTATCGACAGGGGCGAGGTGATCGCCCTCGTCGGGGAGAACGGCTCGGGCAAGACCACGCTGGCCAAACTCCTCTCCGGGCTGTACGAACCGGACGGCGGCCGGGTCAGCTGGGACGACACCGATCTGGCCGGGGTCGATCCCGACGAACTGCGCCACCGCATCGCGGTCATCGCCCAGGACCACACCCGCTGGCCGCTGACCGCCCGCTACAACATCAGCATGGGCACCGACAAGGGGGAACCCGCGCTCGTCGCGGCGGCCGAGGTCGCGGGCGCCGACCAGGTGGTCGCCGAGCTGCCGCACGGTTACAGCACACTGCTCGACCGGCGTTTCAAGGACGGCCAGGAGCTGTCCGGCGGTCAGTGGCAGCGGATCGCGGTGGCCCGCGGCTTCCACAGGGACGCCCCGCTGCTGATCTGCGACGAGCCCACCGCAGCCCTGGACGCCCGTGCCGAGCACGCCCTGTTCGAACGCATCCGGCAGCACGCCGACGGGCGCACCGTCCTGCTGATCACCCACCGGCTGGCCAGCGTCCGCTACGCCGACCGGATCTACGTCCTGGACCACGGCAAGGTCGTCGAGCACGGCACCCACGACGAGCTCATGGGCCTCGACGGCCTGTACGCCGACCTCTACGGCCTCCAGGCCAGGGCCTACTCCGCCTGACCGCCCAGAAACGCCGCCATGACGGCTTTGGCAATAACGGTTCCGGCAACAGAGACCGCCACCCGTCCTCCGAACCCACCACCTACTCCGCCTGACCACCCAGAAACGCCGCCATGACGGCTTTGGCAATGGGAGCCGCCACCCGTCCTCCGGATCCGCCGCCCTCGACCAGGACCCCCACGGCGATCCGGGGGGCGACGGCCGGGGCGAAGCCGGTGAAGAGCGCGTGGGCCCTGCCCTTGGTGGCGTTCTCCGCGGTGCCGGTCTTGCCGGCGACCTTCACCCCCCGGATGGCCGCGGCGGAACCGGTCCCCCCCTTCCCGGTGGCGGCGACCATCATCACGGTGAGCCGTTCGGCCTCCTCCGTGTCGAGCACCCGGCGGTACGCCGACGGCTCGGTCTCGTCGATCATCGTGCCGTCGGCGAGACGTACGTCCTTCACGAGGTGGGGGCGCATCAGCGAGCCGTCGTTGGCCACCGCCGCCGCGATCATCGCGATCATGAGCGGGGTGGCCCGGACGTCGAACTGGCCAAGCGCCGACATCGCGGTCTGCGCGTCGTCCAGCACGGGAGGGTAGACGCTCCTGGCCACCGGCATGGGGACCTCCAGATCGTCCGTGTCGAACCCGAACGCCTCGGCCTGCTCGCGCAGCGCGTCCTGGCCGAGGTCGACCCCGATCTTCGCGAAGGGGGTGTTGCACGAGAGCTTGAACGCCTGGAGCAGCGGCGGGTTTCCGTTGCCGCAGGTATCGCCGCCGAAGTTGCGCAGGTAGGTGCTGGTGCCGGGGAGGCGCAGGGATGCCGGGGCGCTGACGTGGGTGCCGAGGCCGTACCGCCCGGAGTGCAGCGCCGCCGCGCCGGTGACGACCTTGAAGGTGGATCCCGGCGGGTAGTTCCGCTGGATCGCCCGGTTCAGCAGCGGGTTCGCGGGGTCACCCCGCAGCCGCTTGTCCACCCTGTCCAGCCTGGCCGCGTCGAAGCTCGCGTACAGGTTGGGATCGTACGAGGGCAGCGAGACCATGGCCAGGATCGCGCCGGTGCGGGGGTTGATCGCGACAACGGCGCCGGGCTTTCCGGTGGCGCGCAGCCCCTCGTAGGCGGCCCGCTGGGCGCCGCGATCGACGGTGAGCCGGAGCGTGGCGCCGCCGCGGGTGCCCCCGACCAGCCCGCGTACCCTCACCCGGGGGTCGCCTCCCGAGAGCAGGGCCTCCTCCGCCTGCTCGATGCCCGCGCCGCCGTGGAGCGAGAAGTGCCCGGTGATCGCCGCGTAGAGCGGGCCATCGGGATAGAACCGCTGATACCGGTAGGTGGCGCTCCTGGCCTTCCGGCTGGTCGCGATGACCGTGCCGTCGTGGAGCAGGATCTGCCCCCTGGGGCTGTGAAAACGAGCGATCATCGTCCGCTGGTTGCGCGGGTCCTCGTTGAGCCGCTCGGAGTCCAGCCCCTGGAGGTAGGTCACGTTGGCGAGGAGGGCGAACAGCATCCCGCCGCACATCAGGGCGACGTGCCGCAGCGGAATGTTGATCCGGCGTGCGCGCGGTGCGACCATGACCCCTCCCCGATACCGGTTTAACAGCCGGACCGAAAAGGGCACCTCGACCAGCGGCAAAGCCGCCGTACGGGTTCTAGCCGACCATAAGCCGCGATGGTCCACGGCCGTGGCCTCCACCCGGGCCGATCGCCCGTGGTGTCGGATCGGCGACGGCCGCCGATCGGCAACGATGCGGCAAGCGGGGCTAGTCGACCACCGAGTGGTAGAAAGCGATCTTGTTCCGGATCGCCACCTGCCGCTCGCGCAGGTTGTCGACCTGCTCCTGCACCCGCCGGTCGTGGGCTTCGAGCAGCGCGATCCGCTCGCGCACCGTGTGGTCGCCCGCCCTGGTCATCTCGGCGAAGCGGAGCATCTCCGCGATCGGCATCCCGGTGTCGCGCAGGCAGCGGATCATGCCGAGCCAGCCGACGTCCTTCTCGGTGAACCTGCGCTGTCCGGCCGCGTTGCGGTCGATCGACTCAAGCAGCCCGATCCGCTCGTAGTAGCGGAGCGTGTCGAGGCTGAAGCCGGTCTCCTCCACCACCTGTCCCGGTGTGTACACACTCACCTGGGCAGCATGCCACCTGGAGCCCACTCCAGGTCAAGCCCAAAAATTTCTGGATGAACCCGCTTGACCTGGAGCCCACTCCAGCATTCAAGGTCGTCCCCATGACGCACATCCCCCTCGCCCTGGGCACCATTCCCTTCGGCACCCTCCTCGACGACGAGACCGCCTTCGCGATCCTCGACCGGTTCACCGAGGCCGGTGGCACCCTGCTGGACACTTCGAACAACTACGCGTTCTGGAAGGAGGGTGCCACCGGCGACGAGAGCGAGCTGGCCCTCGGCCGCTGGCTGGCCGCCCGGGGCAACCGCGACCGGGTGGTGCTGAGCACCAAGTGCGGCGCCCGGCCGACCGTCCCCGGTGACCGGACCCTGGACTCCGCCGAGGGCCTGTCCGCCAAGGCGATCGCCGCCGCCGCCGAGGGCAGCCTGCGGCGGCTGGGCACCGACCACGTCGACGTGTACTGGGCCCACATCGAGGACCGCTCCACACCCCTGGAGGAGACCCTGGGCGCCTTCGCCGAGCTGGTCGGAGCGGGCAAGGTCCGTGAGATCGGCGCGAGCAACGTGCGGGCCTGGAGTCTGGAGCGCGCCCGCGCCACCTCTCGGGCCACCGGCCGGCCGCTCTACACACATGTGCAGCTCCGCCACACCTACCTGCACCCCCGGTACGGGACGCGGCTGCCCGATTCAGGTCACGTCCTGGTCGAGGACGACATGCTCGACTACCTGCGCTCGGAGCCCGGTCTGACCCTGTGGGCGTACAACACGCTCATGGCCGGCTCCTACACCCGCGCGGACCGGCCGATGCAGGACGCCTACGACCACCCGGGCACCACGCGTGGGCTCGCCGCGCTACGGGAGATCGCGGACGAGCTGGGCGCGACGGTCAACCAGGTGGTGCTGGCCTGGCTGACCGGCGGTGACGTCACGACGGTCCCGCTCGTCGGGGTGAGCTCGGTGGCCCAGCTGGAGGAGGTCCTGGGCGCCCTGGACCTCAAGCTCGACGGCGAGCACCGCGCCCGCCTGGACGCCGCCCGCTGAAGGACCCCGGGATCCCGCCCCAGGTCACGGAGAGCTGCCCGCGACCACGCCGTACCCTGCCGTGAAGGCCGGGTACGGCGCGCAGGAACGCCTGCCGACGCGAGCGGGTGCCCGGGGTCATTCCTGCGGCAGGTGCGCCGACAGGTAGCGGCGGACCAGGTGCTTGCACTCGGCGATCAGCTCGGGGTCCCCGTCCGGCAGGGAGCGGAAGGCGAGCTTGAGCACCGCGTCGGCGGCCTCGACCGCGACGAAGAGCGCCCGATCCAGCTCGGGGCCGATCGGGGCGCCGAGCAGCTCGACGGTGATCGTACGGAGCCGGTCGGCCACGATGACGTTGTTCTCCAGTGCGGCGTCGAGCATCCGGTTGGTCCCCTTGACCACGGGCCCGCCGGGTGCGGCGAGCACCTCCCCGAAGTCGACGACGGCGAATCCCGGCGTGGCCCGCTTCATCGCGACGAACTCGTCGATCGCGAGGTCGACCATCTCCGTCCAGTTGGAGAGCCGCACCTCCGCGAGCCTGGCCGTGATCCGGCCGAGGAACGCCTCCAGGTTGCGCAGCGCCAGCGCCCGTACCAGCCCCTGCTTGTCGGGGAAGAACTGGTAGAAGGTACCGATCGGCACCCCCGCGCGGCGCGCGACCTCCTTGGTGGTCAGCGCCTCGTAGCCGACCTCGTCCAGCAGCCGCGCGCACTCGTCCAGCATGCGCTCGACCCGTTCCAGGCTGCGGCGCTGGGCAGGGCGGCGGCGAAGCGTTCCCCCGGAGACGTTCGTCATCCCCCTATCATCCCCCACGAGCAGACCCGGGGGTTAACATGAGCCAGACTCATGCATTGGAGGCCGGAATGTTCCTGTGGGGTACGGCGACCGCGTCCTACCAGATCGAGGGCGCCGTCGCCGAGGACGGGCGGGGCGCCTCGATCTGGGATACCTTCACCCACGAGCCCGGCCGCGTCCGCAGCGGCGACACCGGTGACGTGGCCTGCGACCATTACCACCGCTGGGATGAGGACGTCGAGCTGATGTCCGGCCTCGGCGTGAACTCCTACCGCTTCTCCATCGCCTGGCCGCGCGTCCAGCCGGCCGGCAAGGGTGCGATCAACCAGGCCGGCCTGGACTTCTACGACCGGCTGACCGACGCGCTCCGCGAGCGGGACATCGTCCCGGCGGCCACGCTGTTCCACTGGGACCTGCCCCAGCCCCTGGAGGACGAGGGCGGCTGGCTGAACCGCGACACCGCCTACCGCTTCGCCGAGTACGCCGCGGCGGTCGCCGACCGGCTCGCCGACCGGATCCCGATGTGGATCACCCTGAACGAGCCCTTCGTCCACATGGTCTTCGGCTACGCGCTGGGCGCCCACGCCCCCGGCAGGACCCTGCTCCTGGACGCGCTCCCCGCCGCCCACCACCAGCTGCTCGGGCACGGCCTGGCCGTGCGGGAGCTGCGGGCGCGCGGCGCGGAGCAGGTCCTGATCACCAACAACTGCACCCCGGTCTGGCCCGCCTCCGCCGACCCCGCCGACCTGGCCGCCGCCGACGCCTACGACACCCTGCACAACCGCCTGTTCAACGACCCGGTGCTGCTCGGTTCCTATCCCGACCTGTCGGCGTACGGGGTGAGCCTGGACTGTGTCCGGGACGGCGACCTGGATCTGATCGGCGCGCCCCTCGACGGCATCGGTATCAACTACTACAACCCCACCCGGATCGCCGCGCCCACCGATGCGGGCCTCCCCTTCTCCGACGTGGGCGTCACCGGCTACCCCACCACCGCCTTCGGCTGGCCCGTCGTCCCCGACGGCCTGCGCGAGCTGCTGGTCGGCCTCCGGGCCCGGTACGGCGACGCCCTCCCGCCGGTCTACATCACCGAGAACGGCTGCTCCCAGCCCGACGAGCCGGCCCCTGACGGGACGGTCGACGACCAGGCCAGGATCGACTTCCTCGACGGCCACATCGGGGCCGTCGAGCGGGCGCGGGCGGAGGGGGTGGACGTGCGCGGCTACTACGTCTGGTCCCTGCTGGACAACTTCGAGTGGGCCGAGGGCTACAGCCAGCGCTTCGGACTCGTCCACGTCGACTTCCCCACCGGGAGGCGCACCCCCAAGGCCTCCTACGCGTGGCTGCGCCGGCGGATCTCACAGAGCTGACGTCACGTCTTTCCCGCCCGGCGCCGCGTGCTCGGACGCCCGCGTACACCGGGAGCCGGCATCGCGTCCCCGACGCCGTGTCCGTGCCGTGGCGGTGCGGCTCACCGCCACGGCACGGACACCGCACTCAGCGGTTGAAAGCGTCCGGGTCGGGGCCGATGCGGGTCCCGGTGTCCAGCTTGGCGATCTCGACGATGTCCTCGTCCGTGAGGGCGAAGTCGAAGACGTCGAGGTTCTCCCTGATCCGCGACGGCGTCACCGACTTGGGGATGACGACGTTGCCCAGGTCGAGGTGCCAGCGCAGGACCACCTGGGCCGGGGTCTTGCCGTACTTCTCGGCGATGTCGACGATCACCGGATCGACGAGCACCGCCCCCTGCGCCAGCGGGCTCCACGCCTCGGTGACGATGCCGTGCCTGGCGTGGAACTCGCGCAACTCGACCTGCTGCAGTGCCGGGTGGAGCTCGACCTGGTTGACCGCCGGGACGATGTCGCACTCCTCGATGAGGCGGAGCAGGTGGGCGGACTGAAAGTTGGACACCCCGATGGCGCGGACCCGGTCCTCGGTGTACAGCTTCTCCAGCGCCCTCCAGGTCTCGACGTACAGGTCCCTGGCCGGGGTGGGCCAGTGGATGAGATAGAGGTCGAGCTGCTCCAGGCCCAGCCGCTCCATGCTCGCGTCGAAGGCGGCGAGGGCGGCGTCGTAGCCGTGGTCGCTGTTCCACAGCTTGGTGGTGACGAAGACCTCGTCACGCGGCAGGCCGGAGGCGGCCAGCGCCTCGCCCACCTCCCGCTCGTTGCCGTACAGCTTCGCGGTGTCGATGCTCCGGTATCCCGCCTCCAGCGCGGCGCTCACCACCTGGGCGGTCTCCGACGGCGGCACCTGGTACACGCCGAAGCCGAGCCGGGGCATGGAGACCCCGTTGTTCAAAGTGATCATCAGTGGTTCTCTCCTTGAGCGGTCGCGAACAACCTGGTGGCCGTCACGAACACAGATCTCCGCATTATCGGCAAACGCCGGTTATCTGAGCACGCCGCCACGGCGAACACCAGAACAGATCCCCTCCGACGGAGCGGAAAATCCGTTGCGAGCCGGCGAGAGGGGCCCGTAGCGTCCAGAGCCATGTGCATGTACTTCGCCAACCTTCTGGTCGGCTACGTGATCCGTCCTCGCGGCAGCCGGGCTCTGGCCCGCTAGGGACGCGTCGACCTCCACTCCGTTCCGCACGCGTCCCCTATGCGCGCCCAGGGCCTTTCCGAGACCTTTTTCACCTCGGACCCGAAAGGGCGACGGCTGTGGCGCACTCCTTCGCGCACGGAAACCATTCGCACACCCAGAGAAAGGTAAGGAACGGCGGCGGTCGCGATGACCGCGACCGGGCCAGACGCACCCTCTCGCAGAACTTCCTCGTCGATCCGCGCGCCGTCCGGCAGATGGCCGCCGCGGCCGGATCGCACGGGCTGGTCCTGGAGCCGGGCGCGGGCGAGGGTGCTCTCACCCTCTCCCTCGCCGAGAGCTGCGCGAGGGTCGTGGCGTACGAGATCGACCCGCGACATGCGGGCAGGCTCGCCGCCCGCACCCGCGGCGACGACAGAATCGAGGTGATCAGGGGTGACTTCCTGACCGCGCGGGCCCCGCGCGAACCGTTCGCGGTCGCCGGGAACATCCCGTACTCGATCACCTCCAGGATCGTCGACTGGTGCCTGCGCGCCCCCGCGCTCACCTCGGCGACCCTGCTCACCCAGCTGGAGTACGCGCGCAAGCGGTCCGGCGACTTCGGCCGCTGGAGCAGGCTGACCGTGCTGACCTGGCCGGGTCACTCCTGGGAGCTGGCCGGCCGCGTCGGCCGGATGAGCTTCCGGCCGGTGCCCGCCGTCGACTCGGCGATCCTGCGGATCGAGCCGCGCGGTGTCCGGCTGCTGCCCGCGGAGCGGGACGCGGCCTGGCGCGAGTTCGTCGAGTACGGCTTCACCGGTCTTGGCGGTTCGCTGCACGCCTCGCTGCGGATGCGGTACGCGGCCCACCGGGTCGACGCCGCGTTCGCGGAGGCGCGAGTGGACCGCGACACGGTGGTGGCGTTCGTCCACCCCGACCGGTGGCTGACCCTCTTCGAGTTGCTCTGCTGACACTCCCGCACACCGCCCGGGTCCGGCCGACCTCATCGGCCGGCCCCGGGTCCCCTTCCGTTCGGGCCATCCGGTGCCGCCCCGTCACAGAGCATGGGCAAGAGGCCGCAACAGGGCCAGGACCCTGTCCGCCGGGTACGACTCACGACGGCTCGTCGACAGCTCACCGTCCAGCGGGCCCAGCACCAGGTTGTGCACTCCGGGACGATGCTCTCCCAGCACAACGGTGGCGGTGCGGCCACGATGCCCGCTGCGGTGGTACTGCCCGGCCGCCAGGCGATAGACCCGTCCCTCCGGGACCTCTTCCAGCCGTTCGCGGACGGAGGTGACGAAGCGCTCGGTGAACCGGGCCTCGTCCACACCGTCCGAACTGTCCACCTGGTACAGGCGATGACCCCGGCGGGCGGCGTCGTCACGAATCTCGAATATCTCGTTGAACACCGTGCCGGACAGCACATAGCTGCACAGGTCCCAGCTGTGCGCGTGGACGACGGGATACACCTCCTCCCCCTCGCCTTCCCACAGGTGCAGGCAGAGTCCGGTCAACCCGTCCCGACGCAGGGGCAGGCACACGAACTCCAGGGGGTGCCGGACCGCCTTGATGGAACGGCGTCCCGAACACAGTTCGGTGATGGTATCCCGCGCCCACCGCCGCAGGCTCACCGTGTCGCCGTCACGCAGAGCTCGTACCGGGTCGACCTCACACATACGGATTGTCGGCGTCGATGGCGTGCCTGACGACCTCTGCGACGTCCGAATCGGAGTAGGCATCTGGAAGCTGCATCTCCAGCTGGGTGAACAGTTCTCGTGCTTCCTCCACCGTAGGCGTATCGCTCAGCATCGGGGCGCGACGCAACGGCACGGCCCGCGCCTGGTTGAAACTCTCGTCCAGTTCATTGCGCCAGTAGTCGTAGTAGAAGCGACCTTCTTTGATCAGCATGGCGGGAAAGCGGGGGCCCCGCTCGGTGATGACCACGCACGCCTGCGTCATGTCCCAGCGGAAGATGGTCATGGTGGACGAGAGTCCCACAGCGATCTTGAGGCGCGGGTATCTCTGCTGCCACCAGCACGCCGCGAAGATCGTGGCGTACAACTCCACCTGCGTCTGCTTGGCCGTCCAGGATCTCTCGTCCTCGTTCGGGTCGTCGACCATGCGCCGGAAATAGTTCGCGTATCGCGCGCACAGCTCATAATTCATCGGATCGAGGATCTCCAGCCGGATACTCAACTCCCGGCGGTTATGCCGCGCCCGCCGTACACATTCGGGAATCACCACCGCCCGTACGAAGGTCGCCGTGCCCCCCTTGAAAATCCATTCCTTGGCCTCGCTCCTGGCCTCGGCCAGGACCCGGGAGATCTCGCTTCCGGTCAGGACCCTGACCTTGGCCGCCTCGTCCAGCGCGATCCTGGCATCGGAGATCACGTCATCGACGGCGTTGATCCGCTCAAGCTGATCGGGCAACTGCTCCAAGGCGGCCCCGGCGGCCAGCAGTGCCTTGCGAGTATCCGGCTCGGACTCCCTTCCCCAACGCTCACGCAGCAACGCGAGCGAGAGCGCCGCGAGCGTGACCAGGATGGCGCTGTTGACATGCGCGACCGATGCCACACCGGTGAGCCCGAGCACACCCGCCACAACCGCGATCACCAGCGCGATCAGCGCTTCGGCATTGGCACCGAACCAGGCCAGCAGAACTTTTCCGCGCACGCCACCGCCCTCACCTGACCAGCCGGCTGATTCACCCAAGTTAACGGGGAAACGGAACGGATGGATCTACTTCTCCGACAGGAGATTTGATTTCTTCCGCGAAAACGACGTTCTACCTGCCCGAGAGAACGAGAGACCCGTCGGGATCGAATTTATCCATCGGCGATATCCCGGTTTGGTGCGTAGTCAAATGAGGAGCGGACACCGGACGCCCCGGGGTGCCGGCCATCACGGATCCAGGCACGACGCCGCGCACCTCGTCGAGCAGGGCGCCGGCACCGCCATCCGGACCGTCAGGCCGAATCGGCCTCGCGCAACGCGTAGCGGCCGGGCGTGCATCCGTACTCCCTGGCGAAGGCCGTGATGAAGGCCGAGGGGGTCGCGTATCCGACACGGCGGGCCACCTCGGCCACCGGCCGGCTCTCCAGCAGCACCCGCGAGGCACGCAGGCGCAGCTTGGTGCGCCACTGCGAGTAGGGCATGCCGAACTCGCGCACGAAGTCGCGTTGCAGCGTCTTGACGCTGACGTGCAACCGCTCGGCCCACTCCTCAAGGAGGACGGGGTCGCCCGGGTCGTGTGACAGCGCGCGGGCGACGGTCATCGCGAATCCGGTACCGGTGGCGTGGTGGCCGACGAAGTCACGGGTCGACGCGCCGAGTCCGGCCATGATGCGCTCGCGGGCGACGAGTGCCGCCTGCTCGTCGTACCCCGGGCGGGCGATCGCCTGGACGAGCCGGGCCGCCTCGTCGTCGATGGACACCGCGCCGGCGCGCAGCCCGCCGAGCACCTCGGGCACCTGGCGCAGGCAGACCCGGTACACGGTCTGCCGGTCCGCCGCCCGCACCTCGTGGCTCACCGCGCGGTGCGCCCAGAACGCCTCCCGCGCGCCCACGAACTGCGCGTCGGCACCGTACCGGGTGGAGAGCACGCCGTCGGGCGACCAGTAGAGCTGGTGCAGGAAGTCCTGCCTGCTCTGGCCGAATTCGAGCACGGCCGCCGAACGGTACTTGAGCACCAGGATGCCGGTGAGCGTGCCCAGGCCGTAGCCGTACTCCTCGCACCAGAGCGGATCGGTCCCGAAGTGGCCGGCACCGGTCGCAGAGTGACTTCCCAGCGACATCGGATGGCCTCCCGTCGATATCAGAAAGGTTTTGGTAAGGCTAACCTAAGTAGCGCCTGACCATGAGGTCGGGCCACTCTCCCGCTCTGAAACACCCCGAAGGAACACACCCATGTCCTCCCGACAGCCCCGGCGCCTTGCCGGCGCTCTGGCCCTCACCCTCGCCCTGGTCGCCGGCTGCGGTTCCACCGATTCCGGCGAGGGGCCCGCCGCCGCGGCGCCCGAGACCCGCGTCTTCGCCGCCGACAACGGCGAGATCACCATCCCCGCCGACCCCAAGCGCGTCGTCGCGACCGGGTACGCGGTGCCGGCGCTCATCGAGGCCAACACCCCCCTGGTCGGCATCTCCGGCTGGAGACGTGGTCTGGCGATGATGACCGAGGAGGACCTGGCGACGTACAACGGCCTCGAAAAGGTCGCCGGAGAGACGGCCGCCGAGACCAACTACGAGGCCGTCGCCAAGGCCAAGCCCGACCTGATCGTCATCGGCGTCCCGAAGCCGGCCCTCGCCGATCTCGACATGAAGCGGCTGGAGTCCATCGCCCCGGTCGTCGTCCTCGGCCCGACCGTCCCCTCCGCCTGGCGCGAGCTGTCGCGACGCCAGTCCGACGCCGCGGGCCGTCTCGGCGACTTCGAGACCGCCAAGGCGGCGTACGAGAAGAGGGCCGCCGAGCTCGCCGAGAAGTACCGGGGCGCTCTGGACGGCGTGAAGTTCGGCCACGTCGGCGCCTACGGCGACATCGCCAAGGGAACGTTCCATCGCGAGTTCGCCGGGTCGTGGGGCACCAACATCGCCTCCGACATCGGCGTGACCTACTACGGCGAGGTCAAGGAGAAGGGCGGCAACGCGCTCGACGTCAGCGAGCACCCCTCGATCGAGGAGCTGCCGGAGAGCCTCGCCGAGGCCGACGCCGTCACGTACACGCTGGAGAGCGACGGTTCGGTGAGCGAGCCGGTGCGCTACGTCCTCGACTCCAAGCTCTGGAAGAACCTGCCCGCGGTCAAGGCCGGCAACGTCTTCCCGCTGCGCTACACCGAGGCGGCGACGTACCGCTCGGCGCTCAAGGCGCTGGACTCCATCGACGAGGCGCTCGCGCCGCTGCTCAGCCGATGAGCATCGACCGCCTCGACCCGCGGGGCCGGGTCGCCTCCCACCACCGGTCCGGGACCGGCACCGCGCGTATCGGCTACCCGATCGGGGTCCGCACCGTCTCGGTGCTCGCGCGTGAGTACGTGACCCCGCGCCTGCTCCGGCTGACCGTCGGCGGCCCCGGGCTCGAAGGGTTCCACACCTACCAGGCCGACGACCACGTCAAGATCGTCTTCCCGGACCCGGACGGCACCCGCCGCGCCCCGGTCGCCAACGACCACCTGGAGCTCGACTGGCCGAGGCCGATACCCACGACGCGCAAGTACACGGTGCGGCGGTACGACGCCGAGGCCGGCGAGCTCGACCTGGACTTCGTGCTCCACCAGGGCGGGGTCGCGTCGGCGTGGGCGGTCGCCGCCGAGGTGGGCGACGAGCTCACGATCGCCGGTCCGCCGGGGGCCAAGGCGTTCCCCCACAACTACGGCCACTACGTCTTCGCGGTCGACGCCACCGCGCTGCCCGCGGTCGCGCGCTGGCTGGAGGAGTCCCCGGCCGACGTCTCGGCCCAGGTGGTGATCGAGACCGACGCCGCCGCCGAGCACGCCTACCCGCTCGCGGCGCGCGAAGGGGTGCAGGTCGTCTGGCTGGTCCGCGAGGGCACCCGCTCCTCACTCGCGGAGACGGTGCGCTCCCTGCCCCTGCCCGAGGAGCGGACCTTCCTGTTCGCGGCCGGGGAGGCGGGCGACATCAAGCCGCTGCGCTCGTGGAGCGCGGGACGGCTCGACTCGCTGTTCACCGGATACTGGAAGCGCGGAGTTGCCGGGCTTGAGGACTGATCTACCGGCGCGGGCCGCGATCCTCCTCGCGGCCCTCGCGCTGCTCGTTGTGGTGGCGGTGGCCGGCGTGAGTGTCGGAACGCGCGCGATCGCACCGGCCGAGATCTGGCGTGCCTTCGCCGACTACGCCGGCAGTGACGATCATCTGATCGTCCGCGATGTCCGGGTGCCGCGCACGATCCTCGGGATCCTCGTCGGCGCCGCCCTCGGCGCCTCGGGCACGCTGATCCAGACGCTGACCCGCAACCCGCTGGCCGAACCCGGCATCCTCGGGGTGACCGCCGGCGCCGGTTTCGCCATCAACCTGGGCGGCGCGCTCGGCCTCGCGGGGTCACAGTTCGCGCAGCTGATGCTCGCGTTCGCCGGCTCCGTGCTCGCGGTGCTCCTGGTCTACTCCGTCGGCCGGACCTCCCCGCTCCGGCTCGTGCTGGCCGGCGTCGCCCTCAGCTCGGTACTCGCGGGCCTCTCGCTCGGCATGCGCCTGATGCTTCCCGACGTCTTCGACCGGTTCCGCTTCTGGTCCGTCGGGGCGCTGGCCGGCCGCGAGCAGATGTCGCACACCATCCCGCTGCTGGCGATCGGCATCGCCCTGGTCTGTGCCATGGCGATGGCCAGGCCGCTGAACGCCATGGTCCTGGGCGACCAGGTCGCCCACACGCTCGGCGGTCACACCGCACGGACCAAGCTCGGCGTCCTCGTACTCGTCACCCTGCTCGCCGGCGCCGCCACGGCCGTGGCCGGACCGATCACCTTCGTGGGGCTCATGATTCCGCACCTGGCCCGACGGCTGGCCGCCGGCTCGATTCCGTGGCTGATGGCCTACACGATGGTGCTCGGCCCGATCCTGCTGCTGGTCTCCGACATCGGATCGCGCGTGCTGCTGCCGACGGGCGAGATCCCGGTGGCCGTCGTCACCGCCTTCCTCGGCGGCCCGGTGCTCATCTGGGTCGTCCGGCGCTACGGGGCGGCGTCGCTGTGAACGCCGTCGTGCTGCGCGCGGGCTCCCGCTCGGTCAGGATCGAACGCCGGACGATCCTGATGTCGCTCGTGCTCACCGGCGTCGCGCTGGCCCTGGCCTTCCTCGGCCTCAGCCACGGCCCCTCCTGGGCCGCGCCCTCGGAGGTGTTCGCGGCGCTCGCCGGTCATGGGGACTCGGCCCTGGTGATCCGGGAGTGGCGGCTGCCCCGGGTGGCCGCCGCGCTCGTCTTCGGCGCCGCCCTGGGGCTGGCCGGGGCGATCTTCCAGAACCTCACCCGCAACCCGCTCGGCAGCCCGGACGTCATCGGCCTGGACGCGGGCGCCTACACCGGCGCACTGGCCGCGCTCACACTGCTGAGCGGGACCTCCGCGCAGCTCGCCGTGAGTTCGGTGGCGGGCGGCCTGCTGACCGCGGCGGCCATCTACCTGCTGTCGCTGGACGCGGGGCTCAGCGGCCTGCGGCTGGTCGTCATCGGGATCGCGATGAACGCCATCCTGACCGCGGTCAACTCCTGGATCGTGCTCCGTGCCGACCTCGATGTCGCGATCGCCGCGACCGGGTGGAGCGCGGGTTCGCTGAACGGCGTCGACTGGGACAAGGTACGCCTGCCGTTCCTGGTCATCGGCATGCTCGCGCTGCTGCTCGTCACGCTGTCGCAGGCGATGCACCAGGCCGCGCTCGGCGACGAGCTCGCCGTCACCTCGGGCGTGGGCCTGGGCCGCCTCCGGCTGCTGATCGTGCTGGTCGGCGTCGGCTGCACCGCCACCGTGACGGCGGTCGCCGGGCCGATCGTGTTCATCGCGCTCGCCGCCCCCCAGATCGGCCGCCGCCTCGCCGGCGAGGCCGGGGTGCCCCTGGTGCCCGCGGCGCTGACCGGCGCGGTGCTGCTACTGGCCGCCGATCTCATCGCGCAACTGCTGCTGGCGCCGGTCGCGCTGCCGGTCGGTGTCGTGACGACCGCGATCGGCGGGTGCTATCTCATCTGGCTGCTCTTCAAGGAAGTGAGGCGACCGTGGCAGCGCGCCTGACCGCCCAGGACATCACCCTCGGCTACGGCGAGCGGGTGGTGTCGGCGCACGTGAACCTCGACGTGCCCGACGGCGCGTTCACCGCCATCGTCGGCGCCAACGCCTGTGGGAAGTCGACGCTGCTGCGTTCCTTCGTCCGGCTGCTCAGGCCCTCGGCCGGTACGGTCGGCTTCGACGGCCGCGACGTGAACGGCTACCGGCCCAAGGCCATCGCCAGGCAGATCGGCTTCCTGCCCCAGGGCCTGGTCGCCCCGGAGAACATCGTGGTGCGGCGGCTCGTCGCCCGGGGTCGCTACCCGCACCAGTCGATGCTGTCCACCTGGTCGGCCGAGGACGAGCGGGCCGTGCAGGAGGCCATGGCCGCGGCCGGCGTCGCGGAACTGGCCGAGCGGGGCGTCGAGGAGCTGTCCGGAGGCCAGCGCCAGCGCGTCTGGGTCGCGATGGTGCTGGCCCAGGAGACTCCCTACCTGCTGCTCGACGAGCCCACCACGTTCCTCGACATCACCCACCAGTACCAGCTGCTCAAGCTGTTCGCGCGGCTGCGCGACGAGGGGCGCACGGTCATCGCGGTACTGCACGACATCAACCAGGCCTGCCGGTTCGCCGACCATCTGGTGGCGATGAAGGCCGGCCGCGTCGTCGCGGAGGGAGCCCCCGCCGACATCGTCGACGCCGCGCTCATCAAGGAGGTCTTCGACCTGCCGAGCATCGTCGTGCCCGACCCGGTGACCGGCACCCCGATGGTGGTGCCGGCCGCCTGACCTTCACCCGCCAGGCGGCCCGAACACGGAAACCGCGCGTCACCATGCCCCTACCAGGTGGTTTCCAGCCTTACGTCCTGCCCTTGCGGCAGTTCGGGCGTCTTGATCCGGGTCACCCGCTGACCGTCCAGCCGGGCAGGAGCCCCACCTCGGACGATACCGAGCAGCACCCGCCCCGACGCGTCGAACGCCACCGGTTTGAACCACTCCTGGGGAACCCACGCGCGCACTCGCCTACCGGTGGTCACTGAGAATTCGACCAGGGAGGGAGCCTCCACATTTCTCCCCCCTTCCTGGGTGACGAAGCTCGATCCGCCCGGCCTGGCGGCGAAGAAGGTCGTGTCGCCGTCGACCGGCTTGGCGGACAGCAGGTCGCGGCCCGCGACGGAGGTGTCGAGCAGCATCGCCTCCTGGCCGAACGGCCGATCGTGGCCCTGCCAGGAGAACACCAGTGTGCGGGCGCCTCCCACCCAGGCCATCCGGTAGATGAAGCCGGATTTGGCCGTACGCCAGCGACGCACCTCGCCGGTCACGACATCCGCTACTCGCACCTCGCGTATCCGGTCGGTCCCCGGCTTGCTGACGCTGTACGCCAGCTTTCGCCCGTCCGGTGAGGCAGCCAGCACATCAAGCGTCTCGGTTCGCAGATCGGCGGGGAGCGACAGCGCGACCCGCTCACCGATCTCGCCGTCCGATGTCAGGGTGATCCGGTAGAACCGCAGCGGGGCGCCCTCCCGCTCTCTCCCGGCCACGAAGAAGGTACGGCCGTCACCGAGTCCGGCGACCTGGCTGTGGTCAAGCGCGGGCAACCACGCCGTACGTTCACCGGTCCTGCTGTCGTAGACGCCCAGCGGGCCTCGGGTCGAGCTGGTGTGCGTCGCGTTCTTGGTCTTGACCGTGGAGGAGGTCACCACGGCCGCGACATAAAACGGCGGCGCGGGGGCTATCGCGGGCGCGAGCACCGGCGGTCGTCCGCTCCCCCCGCCCCGTACGGTCACCCCGATTCCGGCCATTACGGCAACGGTCGCCACCGCGACCGCGATCGGCAACGTCCACCTCCCCCACAGGAGGCGGCGCGGTCCGGGGAGAGGCGGGGGTGGACCATCGTCCTGCACGGTCCGTGCCCTGGCGGCCATCGCGTCGCGCAGCCGGTCCTCGATGATCCTGCTCATGCGTTGCCTCCCAGCTCGCGGTGGAGTCTTGCCAGTGCCCTGGCGGTCGTGGACCGGACGGTGCTCGCCCTGACGCGCATGGTCCGGGCCGTCTCCGACTCGGACAGGTCCAGGTAGTAGCGGAGCACCAGAGTCTCTCGCTGCCGCTTCGGCAGCCTGCCCAGCGCGTCCAGCACCTCCCGGCGCGACTCCCCGAGCAGCACGTCCGTCTCCGACGAGTCGAGTGCCTCCTTGCCCCTCTCCGTCCAGCGCGACTCCACCATCCGTCGTCTGAGCACCGATCTGGAGCCGTTGAGCACACATGTTCTGACGTAGGCGAGCGTGAGGGTCTCAGGGCGGCGGCCGTGCAACCGGGCGAACACGTCCTGAACGATGTCCTCGGCTGTCTCCCGATCGCCGACGAGGAGTACCGCGAGCCGTATCAGGTCGAGCCTGTGGCTGCGGTAGAGGGCCGTCAGCAGAGCCTCAGCCGGGACCGCGGGCAGACCCCGCGCCGGGGACGCCCATTTCGCCAGCCGCGATATCTCAGCGTTCATACTCTAGGAACGCTTGCCCTCCCCGATCCGCTGCTTCCCGGGACCGCTCAGTTCGTCGTTCGTCACCCCCTCGATCCCGCGCCCCAGAGATGCCTACCCCGAGGTCTTCAGCGACTTCCTGATCATTGAACTCTTACGGCTATCGGCGAGGGGTGATCCGTCTGGTTTCACCCTGCGATGGTGTAGCCTGATCCGCCACATGGCACACGTGGAGCGCGTCTGGTTCCGCCACGTGCTGAACGACGAGGACGTCCCCCTCTCTACAAGACCGACGACCCCGACGCCGACTTCAACGACGTGGACACCGCCTCCGCCGAGGAGGCCTTCGCCACCTGGCGGGCCGAGATCGAGCACGCCCGCAAGCTCTCGGCCGAGGTATCGCTGGACGCCATCGGAAAGCGGAAACGCCACGGAGAGGACTGCTCCCACCGCTGGATCCTGGCCCACATGATCGAGGAGTACGCCCGGCACAACAGCCACGCCGACCTGCTGCGCGAGCGAATCGACGGCGTCACCGGCGAGCAGGGCGGCGCCCCTGCCGCTTCAGGCGTAGGCCGACTCGTAGGCGTAGACGATGGCCTAGGCGCGGTCGCGCAGACCGAGTTTGGCCAGCAGCCGGGCGACGTGCGTCTTGACGGTGTGCTCGGTGACGACCAGTTCTCCGGCGATCCCGGCGGTCGGTCGACTACACCTGGCTACGGCACGTCGGCCCCGGAGACCACCGCCCACCGCCGACATGCCCCTAGACGATCATCCGCTCAGGCGGCGACCGGCGCTCACCAGGCCCCTCCTCCACAGACGCTGGACCAGGTCCCACAGGTCCGCCCAGCGCCGCTCCTCCGCCGGCTTCGCCGCCGTGTCCTGCCAACAACGCCGACCGGTTTCGGCCATGTGCACCTCCTGGCTTCGTGCGGTTGCCGGCCGAGGACGCCACGCTGGTGTTCGGCAATGCTGAGCCGATGACGCGACGTGAGGCCATCGCCGCCGGGGTGCGGGCGTTCTTCTCCACCATCGGCGGCCTACGGCACCGGTTCGCCGACCACCTGGTGGCGATGAAGGCCGGCCGCGTCGTCGCGGAGGGAGCCCCCGCCGACATCGTTGACGCCAAGCTCATCTCGGAGGTCTTCGACCTGCCCTGCGTCATCGTCCCCGGCCCGGTCACCGGCACCCCCATGGTGATGCCGACCACCTGAGCCATCTCGCGGCCGCGGGGCCGGAGACCGGTCCCGTGGCCGCCGTGAACGCGCTGCCTGTCCCCACCGGGAGCCCTGCCACGGATGTGACCGGGCTCCCGCCTGGAGTCAGGGGCACCGAGCCGCAGTGCCATCGAGGCATGGCCGGAGCCATCGGCCCGGTAGCCGCCCATGGCACTCGGACTCCACCTCAACTGCACGTCCAGGGTGCCGGGGTCACCATTGACCGGCCGGATCAGTGCATGACCCCGCTGAGTTCGTTCGGAGATTCCGGTAGCGTTCCCGTCCTCAGCCTCTCTCCCGACTCGATGTCGATCGAGTGCAGTTCCTTCCTGGCCGGATCGGTCACATAGGCCGTCCGGTCACGCACGAAGATCGTCGGGCGGGGCTGCTGCCATTCCATCGGCTCCTCCCACCGGTCGATGACCTTGATGGTTTTCGTGACCTCGCCCTTCTCCGGGTCGATAACGTGGATCTGCCCGTCGGTGCCCAGCACGAGTGCCTCACCGTGTGGTCCGCGGGCAAGAGAACGGAACGTGTAGCTCGTGCCGAGGTTCACCAGCTTCAATTCACCGGATTCGGTGTCGATGAGCGAGATCTGCTCGGGACGTTCCAGCTCGGCGTCGGGATCCTTCTTGTAGTCGCCGAGGACGACCGTCGAGTGCTCGGAGCCCGCCTGATTGCCGATTCGCCCGTATTCATCCGGACTGTCGATCTTGCTGATCTTGCTGTCCTTGTAGAGCAGGACCCCGTCCTCGCAGCCGATCACGACGATCTCGCCCCGCGCGGTGGCTTCGCCGTGCACGCCGGGGCACTTCTCGCTACGAGCGATCTCCTTGCGGTCCTTGTCGAGGACCGCGATTCCCAGCCGTTTCTCCTCGGTGCCGAGCGTGATGACGAGTTCACCGTTCTCAAGCTCGATCGCGACACCGTGATGGGGAGCGGCCGTCTTGTAGACCTCACCCCTGGGCAGGCCGTTGCCGAGTTCCTTCGGATCGAAGATGGTGACCTCCCCGGTTCCATCGGAGAAGAGCACCGTCTTGTCGGCGTGCCGTACCACGTGACCGGGTTTCGCCCCTTTGAACTCCTCCTCCTTCAGCTGGGAGGAGGAGGCGTCGAGCACACGGAATCCGGTCGAGGTGGAGACCAGCACATGACGGTCGTCACCGGCCGGGTTGACCCGGTTGAAACCGGCCAGCGGGATGTCCTTGGAGATAGTGAGGGTCTCCCCGTCGAGGACGTAGAGACCGCCGTCGTAGGTCGTGACGAGCGGAGCCGTGACCGGCGCCGGAGCACTCGGCGACGCCTTCTCCCGGGCTGCCTTCTCCTGGGGCGCCGCGGACTGTTGCGATCCGCAGCCGCTCAGGACGAGTCCCGCGGCGAGCAGTGCGGGAAGTGCCGCCGTTCTTTTGGTTCGCGACCAGGAATTCACAGGTTGGTTACCTTCCTATCTTGGTGAACAGAAATCGTTCGACGAACAGGGCTTCACTCCTGGACATGGAGTTGCTCCGGAAAGCGACGTCGCGGCCATTGCCGCTGACGTGCTGAAGGGATCCGCCTCACCTTTTGCCGAGGCCGTCCACTATCGCCGCGGTGTTGGAGCGCATCATCTCCACATACGTGGAAGCGCCCCCTTCCTTGCTCAGGGACTCCGAGAAGAGCTCGATGACCCGGACGTCCAGACCGGCTTCCGAGGCCAGGACCTGTGCGAGGCGATCGGGCTGTGCGGAGTCGGCGAAAACCGCCGTCACCTTGGCCCTGCGGATCGCGTCCGCGAGCGATTTCAGATCCGCGGCACTCGGGGAGGCGAGTGTCGTACCACTCGGAATCACGGCACCGATGACCTCGAAGTCATACCGCTCCGCGAAGTAGCCGAAGACATGGTGGTTGGTCACCAGACTGCGCCGGTCAGGCGGAATGACCTCGAACCGTTTTCCCATCCAGGCGTCGAGCTCTTCGAGTTTTCCGCGATACGCGACTGCGTTCGCCCGGATCGCCGCGGCGTCGACACCGTCGACTTCTTCGATGACTCGTTCGGCGATCAGGTCGACGGCCCTGGAGACCCGGCGCGGGTCCGTCCAGAAGTGCGGGTCGGGCTGCCCTGCCGTGTCGTCGGCGGTGTAGCGGATCGGATCGACTCCGTCTCCCACGGCGAGGGTGGGCACCCCGGCGTCCCGCGCCGCCTGAACGTTGCGCAGAACCCCCTCCTCAAGGCCGAGGCCGTTGTACACGATGAGCGCGGCATCCTCGATCTGGGCCGCCTGCCGAGCCGAGATTCCGAAGGAGTGGGGATCGGAGTCCGTTTTCATCAGCACGGTCACGCCGGTCTCGCCGCCGACGACGTTGCGGGTGATGTCTCCGAGGATGTTCGTGGTGACGACCACCCCGGAACGCCGGCCGCCGGTGTCCGCACACCCCGTCAGCGAGACGAGCGCTCCGAAGACGACGGCCGCGAGGGCGACGGCGGCACGCCGCGGCGCACCCTGGCACCATGGAGTCACCTCGGTCACCGCCCCGTCTCCACCATGTACGCGGGGGTGAAGTCGAGCTTGAACGTGCGGGCGCGCCTCAGGTCGTCGTTGTAGTCGATCTCGTAGACCGCTTTCGCGGCCGGGTCGTTGATATAGGCACGGCTGGTGTCGACCTGGACGGTCGGGGAGATCACATCGCCGGATTCGGGCAGGGGCCGGGCGAGCAACCTGGTCCTGGCGGTCTCCTTGCCGGATCTGGGATCGAACGCACGCAGCGTGCCGTCCGCCGTCAGGGAGAGGACGGGTGCTCTGTCGCCGACGGCGTTCACAGCCACCGTGGGCCCGGTTTCCACGAGTTCCCACCTTCTGGCGGAGACGTCGAGCACCCAGACGCCCCTGTCTCCGGCTTTCGCGGCCAGTGTCGTGCTTCCGGGGCGATGGCTGAACTCCCGGGCACGGTCATCCCCGGACGTCTTCTCGGGGTAGCCGATCTTCTCCCCGCTGAACTCGCCGCCGTCCTCGATGACCAGCAGAGCGCCGTCGGCGCATCCGAAGACGACACCGCGACGTGTCACGGCCTCTCCCCGTGGTTCCGGGCAGGGTTCGTCGATCCTGGTGACCGGTCTGCCGCTCCTGGTCCGCACTTCCACGGTGCCGGCTGCCGGCATGAGCAGGTGCTCCCGGTAGGGGACGACGGTGCCACGGTGCTCGCCCGCGTCGGCCATGGCGATCTCGGTGATCTCGCCCTTCTCGAGCTTGGCGCGATCAAGGAGGTTCACCGCACCGTTGTCGAAGGACACAGCCGTGACGGCCACATCGCTGTTGACCCCATCCGGGCGCCCCCCTTCGACCGAGCCGACGTTGCGCGTCCCGGCCCGGTAGTAGTGGGAGTGGTCACCGTGGTCGACGGTCCAGGCGCCACCGTCGATGACGTGCATCGTCTTGCCCTTGGTGGTGAGGTAGGCGAAGCGGCCGTCCCCGCTGATGCCGTCGACGCCTTCGGCGACGCCCACCTCGAAGACCTCCTCGGTGATCAGGTCGAGGACGTGCACCGCCCCGGTGTCGCCGTCGGCCACGACGAGACGGGGCTGCGGCTCGGCGGTCTCCTCCGCTCCTGCGACGTAGCCGTGCGGAGTCGCCTGTTGTCTCCCCGGCGTGGCCTTGCTCTCGCCGTCCGAGGTGCACCCGGCCAGCAGGGTCCCCGCGCAGACGGTCACGGCGAGCGCCGTGAAGGGCTGCCTGCTCCGCATCACGACGAGTACTCGACGTTCTTGTGGGCGCCGCCGACGGTGACGGGCGGGCCGGAGCGTGGCAGGCGGTGCCGCAGGAGGGCGGCCAGCGCCGACAGGAAGAACAACGACACGGCCACCGCGGCGATCGTCGCGCCCGCCGCCGTGCCCAGGTGCCACGAGATGGTCAGGCCGGCCGCTGTCGAGCCGATGCCGAGCAGTGCGGCACCGAGCATGATCATCGGTATCCGCCGCGCCCACAGGACCGTCGCCGCCGGTGGAGCGATGAGGAGGCCGAAGACGAGGAGGGTGCCGACGACGTGGAACGAGGCGACGACGGCGAGTGTGACGAGCCCCAGCAGGAGGGCGTGGGCCAGCCGTGGTCGCAGCCCCAGGGTGTGCGCTTTGCGCGAGTCGAAGGACAGTGCGACAAAGAGCCGGTAGCCGAGCGCCGAGACGGCGACGGCGATGAGCAGCGCAACGACGAGACGGAGCAGGTCCTCCCGGCGAACCGCGAGAACGTCACCGAAGAGGAAGCCCGTCAGGTCAACCGCGAAGGACTGGGAGTGCGAGACGATGATCACTCCCAGGGAGAGCATGCCCGCGAAGAGCAGGCCGATGCTCGTGTCCTGTGACAACCGGGACGACCTGCCGAGCACTGCCACGCCGAGCACCATCGCACCCGCGCTGAGCGCGGCTCCGAGAAGAAGATCACCGCCTGCCAGCGAGGCGAGCGCCACTCCCGGAAGCATCCCGTGAGACATGGCGTCGCCCAGGAAGGCCATGCCGCGCAGGACCACCCACGTTCCGGCCAGAGCGCAAATGAGGGAGACGAGGATCCCACCCCAGAGTGCCTGCCGTACGAAGGACACCTCAAAGGGATCTAACAACCATTCCATGACGAACACCATATAATGAAAACCATTATCGATTTCAAGTGGAAGGTGTCGCCGTGCGCACTCAGCAGGAACCAGCGATCATGATCAACGGTCTCACCGCCGGTTACGGACGGCGGACGGTCCTGCACGGGCTCACGGCTCGGCTCCCCCGCTCCCGCATGACGGTCGTCGTCGGTCCGAACGGGTGCGGAAAGTCCACCCTTTTGGGGGTGTTCGCCCAGGTCATCCGCCCGGTGTCCGGCTCCGTCGAACGCACGAACGCACAGCGGCCCGGCTTCGTCATGCAGCGCAGCGCGGTCTCCGACACCCTGCCGATCACCGTCCGGGAGGCCGTGGCCATGGGGCGATGGGCACACCGGGGTCCGTGGAGACGGCTGTCGAAACACGACTGGTCGGTTGTCGACGAATGCATGGCACGCCTCGACATTCTCGACCTGGCCTGTCGGCAACTGGGCTCGCTCTCGGGAGGCCAGCGCCAGCGCGCCCTGGTCGCACAGGGGCTCGCGCAGGAGTCGGACCTGCTTCTGCTCGACGAACCGACGGCAGGACTCGACCTCCAGGCCCAGCGGCGCATCTCCGAAGCTCTCGACGACGCGAAAAGCCGCGGCGTCACAGTGGTTCAGGCGACACACGACCTCGCCACGGCGATGCGCGCGGAACACTGCCTGCTACTCGGGGAAGGCCGGCTCGTCGCGGAGGGCTCCCCCGTCACGGTGCTGCGACCGGAGATCCTGGAACAGATCTGGGGACTTCCCGCACTGTCACTGCTGATCCGGAGCCGTTCCGAAGCACTCGGTCACGGACGATGAGCTCTCGGACCCGTGCGGGTCGTACGCAGCGGCTGATCGCGTGGGACGCGACCGGGGCAGGGAGTAGGAAACCCTCCGTGAGCGTCCGGCATGCATCGCCGGCCGATCGTCTGATTCACGCCGCGCACGCGGTGAATCTCCCCGGCGGTGATCGCCGGAGGATGAGGACCTCGCGCCGGCCCGGTACCCGAATTCGGCACACGGCTTTTCGTCTCAGGACGTGAACGCCTGTCCGAGGTGTGGCAGTGCCATGCCCCAAGCCCACGGAGAGTGGTGGGTCGTCGTCAGTTCCAGGGGTCCCAGAAGCCGTGGTCGACGATGTCCGGCGACGGTACGAGCTCGACCGGGCCGTCGCCGTACCTGGCGGGCAGGACGGCCCGCAGCAGGGCCAGCAGTTCCCGGTGGGTGTGCTCCGCCGTCGTGGCCCGCCACAGGACGCGCCCTCCGCTCAGCCGTACGACCGGCCGCTCCCCCTCCAGGGTCAGCTCCAGCCGGAGCACGCCGTCCCCCGGGTGCTCCGGCAGCGCCGAGGCTAAGGACGCGCGTACCGCGTCGAGCCCGCCCCTGCGGACCGCGGCCTCGGCCCGTTCGCGGTCGGCCAGCTCGGCGACCGCGACCAGGACCCGTTCCAACGGCGGTACCCGTGCCGGAGCCAGCGGGATCAGCCCCGCGCATTCGAGCGATCGTTCGTGCCGCCCCTCGGCGTGCCGGTGGTCGTAGACGAAGTGGTGCGCGTACAGCGCGTCCCCCTCGACCCGGTACGTCGTCACGTACGACTCGTCCTCCAGCGAGAACACCCGGGTGTCGTACACCCGGTCCACCGCTCCCGAGGCGTCCAGCGCGTAGTGGGTGCGGACACCCGCACCACCCGCGCCGGCGGGCTCACCGCCGAAGATCTCATCGAGGCCGGGAGGACCCGCGTCCCACGGTTCCACCGGCCCGGCGACCAGCGTCCGCCCGTCACGCATCCGCCAGCCGTCAGGACGGTCGACCATGACGCCCCCATACAGTTCGTCTTCCAAAGGCATCGGACTCACCCACCGGGCAGTCCCCGCACCGAACATGATGGAACACGCACGCTGTTCAGACCTCGAGACCTGATCCGTCATGGTGGCAGACCGATGATCTCCAACGCCGGGTCCGGCCGTGCGCGAAAACCGCTCGTCCCGACCAGGTGAGCACCCGGCCCGCTGCGTGATCGATCCCGCAGCGGGCAGCCCGGCTAGGCCGTCCGGGCTGTCATGGCGCGCCGGCCGAAGGTGGCGGCGCCGGTCAGGAGCACCAGCCCGGACAGCACACCGCTGACGAACGGCACCCAGGCGACGGCGGCCGTCGACGCCAGAACGAGACCGGCGACACCGAGCAGGGTGAGAACCACACCGGGTACGGCGATGCCCCGGTCCTTCCAGACAGGCGCCAACGCGATGAAGTGCACACCGACCACGAACGCCACCCAGGCCACGTTGGTCTGCTCAGGACGTCCCCAGGCGGCGAGCACCCGGAGTCCGCCGAAGAGCAGGACCGCCTCGGCAGCGACGACGATCAGGTAGCCACGGCCGAACATGTTCCGCCGCGGGCCCGCGGCGGGCTTTTCCTTCCTGGCTGTGGCGAACCACATGGCGACAACACCCGCGGCCCCCAGGCAGGCGGCCACCCGCAGGAAATTCACGGTCACGGCGTTCAGCGGGCTCTGCGCGTTGACGACGACGAAGACCGCGCCAAAGATCGCGCCAACCAGCAATCCAGTCATTCGTTGCATGACGTCATTGAAGTCCATGCCGGATTCCGTCTGCATTGGGGCTGGGGCGAGAACCAGGTAGGCCTGGCACTACTGTGCCGCACCGCGCAGATAGGCGAGCACCGCCAGCACCCGCCGGTTGTCGTCCTGAGTCGCGGGTAGCTCCAGCTTGACGAACACACCGGCCACGTGCTTGCCGACGGCCGCCTCCGTGATCGACAGCGCGCGGGCGATGGCGCTGTTGGAGCGCCCTTCGGCGATCAGAGCGAGCACCTCGCGCTCGCGCGGGGTCAGCCGGTGCGTCGGCTCAGTGACCTCCCTGGCCCTGGCCCAGGTCTGCTCGAACAGGTCGATGAGGGTGGTGATCAGACTCTGCTGCCTGATCACCAGGGCGCCCGGCGAGTAGGCGACGGGGGTGATCCGGACGAACGCCACTGCGCGGTCGAAGACGAGCAGTTGCTGGATCGGCTCGTCGATGACACGGTGCAGGTTACCGGCGGCATGCAGCTCCCTGATCCGGGCCGCCTTGCGCGGATCGTCCAACACGCTCGCGTGGACGATCGTGCGCATCGCCATACCGCGCCGCAGTGCGTCGAGCACGCTGTGCCTGCTCTTCTGCTCCTGACGGCCCTTCTCCGACGAGCCCACCGGGTGCATGGCGCGCAGCTCGCCCGCCGAGTGAGTGGCCTGCGCGATCTGCTGCCGGACGAGCTCGCTGTCCTCCAGCCGCTCGACGTCGACGGGGATACCGCGCAGCTCACCGACCACCTCTTCCAGCCGATGGGCAAGCTGAGCCAACGACACGCTCTCGTCCACACGCCTCCTTCGCCGGCCGCGCCACCCCTCATACCCAACGCGGGCAATACTGGCAGCTTCTGACCGATGCGATACGCACCGTGCCGACGGAAGGGCAGCCGGCCCGGCAACCGGCGTCCGCTCGTCACGCATCCGCCGGCCGTCAGGACGGTCGGCCATGACGCCCCGTTCAGGTCGTCTTCCAAAAGCATCGGACTCACCCACCGGGCAGTCTTCGACGTCCACCATAGGTCAGCCGACCGCCTTCAAGGCGATGCCCAGGGGCTGTTGCCGGGCGCGGATCTAACGAGTGCCGCCGGTTCCGAACGTGGACAACAGGCGGTCGAGTTGGTGCGGTGCCGCCGGGCGGACCAGTGGCATGGTGACGCCGGCCTGCCGGTACTCCGCGATCCTGGCCCGGACGTCCGCGACCGTTCCGGTCGCGGTGAGCGAGGTGACGTAGTGCTCCGGCAAAACCTCCTGGAGCGCCGCCTCACCCCCCTGTTCGAAGGCGGCGGCGAACCGGGGCAGGTCGTCCGGGTCGATGGTCGGCTCACCCACCGACATCTTCGCCTTCGGTGTCGAGGCGTGCTTGAACTTTGTCGCCACCTCCCAGCGGATCGCGGCGACCGCGGCGGCGCGATCGTCCTCGATGGAGGTGTTGATCAGCTGAGCCACAGCCAGCTCGCCCGGGTCGCGGCCGATCTTCTCGCAGCTCTGGCGGAGGAGTTCGACGGCGTTGGCCGAATACTCCGGAGAGGCGCCGGCGTCCAGCAGCACACCGTCGCCGAGTGCCGCCGCGTTGACGAGACCCCGGCGGCTCGCCGCCGCGATCCAGATCGGGATGTCGGCCCGGATCGGGGTGAAGTTCAGGGCCACGTTGTCGAGTTGTACGACCTCGCCACGGTAGGTGACCGGTTCCCCGCTGAGGAGCGCGCGGATGGATTCGACGTACTCCCGCAGGGTGGTGATCGGATCGGTCATCGGGCGGCCGTTGCGGGCGGCGTGTTTGGCGGTGAACGCGCCGACCACCAGTACGAGCCGCCCACCGCTGAGCTCGTCCAGGGTCGCCGCCGTCTGCGCCATCACCAGCGGGCTGCGCAACCGCACCACCTGGGTGGCGCCGAGGGTGACGCGCTGGGTGGCCAGTCCGAAGGCGGTGAGCGCGCTGACCGAGTCGCGGTTGGTGAACAGCGTCTCGGAGAAGAAGGCGGTGTCGAAACCGGCCCGTTCCGCGGCGGCGGCCGACGCCGCC
This sequence comes from Streptosporangium sp. NPDC006013, assembly GCF_040614275.1. NCBI lineage: Bacteria > Bacillati > Actinomycetota > Actinomycetes > Streptosporangiales > Streptosporangiaceae > Streptosporangium > Streptosporangium sp. NPDC006013. The sequence goes on along the minus strand of NZ_JBEXUE010000001.1, from coordinate 42,222 downwards.
ATCTCGCGTACGGTGACTGCCGGGTCATACCCCAGCGCGAGCCCGATGCGGGTCGACGACGGGGGCGAGGCGGGTGCTGGCTGGATCACAGCGGCTCCGTGAGGTCGATGACAGGTGCGTCGTGGTGGGCTGATACGTCGAGGACGATCTTGCCGAGCAGGCCGCCGCGTTCGAGGCGGCCTAGCGCCGCTGCGATATCGGCAGCCGGATAAGCCGCGGCGATCACCGGCCGGACACCGTCCGGCCCAGCCCATGGGCGGGCACGTCGCAGGTCGGCGATGATGGCGGCCTTCTCGGCGGTGGGAAGACCGCGCAGCGATCCACCGGTCAGGATGAGTCGGCGCCGGATCACTTCACGCAGGCTGAGCGGGACCTCGTCGCCGCCCAGGACGCCTACGCAGAGCCAGCGCCCGTTGGTACGAAGGCCGGCGAGGGTGAGCCCGGAGACGGCCGCGCCAACGAGGTCGAGCACGACGTCGAAGCCGTCCGGTGCCTGCCTGCGCAGGGCTTCCTCGGCGTCGGGCAAGGTGGAGACCACAACGGGGTCCGCGCCGAGGGCACGCACACGTTCGGCCAGCATGGGAGTGCGTACGGTGCCGGCCACTGTGGCTCCGAGCGATCGGGCCAAGCGTACGGCCATGGTGCCGACGCCGGAGTTCGCCGCGTGCACCAGCACCCGGTCGCCGGGACGGAGGTCGGCACGTGTCCGCAGATTCCACCACGCCGTGGCCAGCGCCTCGGGCAGCGCTGCGGCCTCGGCCAGGCTCCATCCGTCGGGTACCGGAAGCAGGAGGTCCTGTGGCACGAGCACGTGCGACGCGTAGCCTCCGCTGCCGAGCAACGCGCACACCAGGTCTCCGACCTGCCAGCCGGTGACGCCGGGACCTGACGCGGCGATCCGGCCGGCGCATTCCAGCCCCGGTACCGCGGACTCGCCCGCGGGCGGCTGATAGTCGGCGTCGCGTTGCAACAGGTCGGCGCGGTTCAGCCCGGAGGCGTACACCTCGATCAGCACCTGACCGGCGCCGGGTGCCGGGGTGGGAGCGTCCACCCAGACCGGCATCGGCGGACCGGCCGGTGATCCGCTCGCCGGATCGGTGAACAGCACTTGACGCATCAGCGTCCTCCAGCGGCCGATGGGGATTCGGGACGGAACGGTGTGGGCGCGGTCGCGCGTCCGTCGCGGACGACCTCCACGCCGTCCCGGAACACCCGGCGGACCCGCAGGTCCATGTCGAGCACGGCGACGTCCGCCGGCCCGCCGGCCCGCAGCGTCCCGACGCCGTCGAGTCGCAGGGCCGTGGCCGGGTTGCGGGTCGCCAGGGCCAGGGCGTCCGGCAAGTCGAGGATGCCCGCCTCGGCCAGGGCCCGTACGGTCGGCAGCAACTCCACCCGGTGGGCGAAGCGTTCCCACGAGCCGTCGGGCAGCGTACGCGGCACCGACGCGTTGCCGTCGCTGCTGAGCGTGATCTGGTCGGCCGGCACGCCCCGGGCGAGCAGTTCCGCCACCGCCGCGGTCGGTGCCACGGCGCCGGCGATGCGGGCCGGGTTGATCAGTGGGTTGACGTCGACCCAGGACCCGGCCGAGCCGAGCCGGCCGGCGACGTCGAGCGTCGCGGGGCTGTAGTTGGCGTGGGTCACCTGAAGCCGTCGCGGGTTCGCGCCGGATCCGTCCAGCGCCCGCGCGAGCAGATCCGGATCCCCGACCGCGGTACCGAGGTGTACGTGCAGCAGGCAGGCCTTCCCGGTGGCACCGGCCGCCCACTCCAGTTCCCTGAGCAGGTGGGTCAGCTCGGCGAGGTCCGGGCAGGTCGCCTTGTGCTCATACAGAGCGATCTTGACACCCACCAGGTGCGGCAGCAGGTACAGGTCGCGTACCAGCGACCCGGTTACGGTCGGTGGTGGCCAGTGGAACCCGCCGGCCATCGCCCAAGCACGCGGACCGGTGACCGGAAGCGCGTACGCCCGGGCGAGCAGGGCTTCCGGGCTCTTGCTGATCGGGTCGACGCCGGGCATTCCGACGCAGGTGGTGGTGCCGGCCTCGACGATCACGTCAGCGGGCAGCTCCGGAATCCTGCTGTGGTACCCGGAACCGCCACCGCCGCCGAGGATGTGCAGGTGCCCGTCGACGACCCCCGGCGCCACGATCAGCCCCGCGCAGTCATGGACGACCGTGCCCGGCGGCCCGGCGGGGATCCCGGATTCATCCACCGGTACGACGGCCAGAATGTCGCGCCCACCGATCACAACCTCGGCGATACCCGCCGACCGCGGGGTGAGCACGGTGCCGCCGTGCAGGATGGTGAGGGTCATGGTCAGCCCGCCGACTGACCGTTGATCGTCACGGCGGGGCGCAGGATGTCCGACAGTCCCCACTTCTCGCCGAGCTTCGCGTAGCTGCCGTCCTCCATGAGCGCCTTCAGCGCCGCCGCCACCGCGTCCCGGAGCTCGTTCTGCTTCTTGCTGACCGCGATGCCGACCGGGATCTCCGCGATCGGCTTGCCGATCAGCGCGTACTTTCCGGGTGACTGCTCGTTGACGACATACCGGATGGACTCCGCGCCACGGATACCGACATCCGCGCGCCCCTGCTCAAGCTGCAGGAGGGCGTCGGCAGTGCCGTTGGTGGTCAGTTCCTGGATCGCCGGCTTGCCCGCCGCCGCGCAGACGTTCTTGCTGAACTCGCTGAGCGCGTTCCGGTAGCCGGTGTCGCCACTGTCCACCGCCACCTTCTGCCCGCACACATCAGCCTCGGTGCTGAACCCGCCGACCTTGTCCGCCAGGCCGAACAGCTGCGGACCGGTCGTGTAGTAGTCGACGAAGTCGACCGTCTCCCGGCGCGACTCCAGGTCCTGCATGGCCGAGTGGACCAGGTCGATCCTCCCTGTCGCCAGCGACGGGATGTACTGCTCGTACTCCTGGGTCACCAATGCGACCTTCACCCCGAGCTTGTCGCCGATGGCCCGGGCCAGATCAACGTCGAAGCCCTGCCGCTTCTCCTTGTCCTCCGTCCCCTCCGGGAGGTAGGACATCGGCGGATAGACCGGGCTGTTCCCCACGTTCAGCCGGCCGGACGCGCGGATGGCGTCCGGCAGCATCGCGTTGAGCGGGTTGTCCGACGACGGCGGGTTGTCCGACGACGAGGGGGCCGCCGACTCGTCGGCATCGCTGCCACAACCGGCGAGGAGCGCGACGACGACCGCCGCGCCTACCCACATGGCTGACTTTCTCACTCTGTCTCCTCCGGGTTCGCGGGTGGGCCGCACCGCGGACCCCGCATGGCCGCCGGCGACCCCGGCGAGCGTGGCCCCCAGTTTTCAAGCGACGGCCATGTCATCGGAAGGGGACATCTTGTCCAGCTTGCCCAAATTAGACTGTACTTCAGGGCCAGGTCACGTCGACCGAGGCGGTGACCGAGAACCGAGAGAGTGGGTATCCGGTGGGAGTCACGATCGAACACGTCCTCGCGCTGCCCGACCTGAACCTGCGGGTGGTGGCCGGTGCGGCCGGACTCGGCAACGAGGTCCGATGGGTGCACGTCAGCGAGACCGCCGACCCGACACCCTGGCTGCGCGGCGGGGAGCTGCTGCTCACCACCGGCCTCAAGATCGAAGATGTCGAACAGTTCGGACCGTACCTGCACAGGCTCGCGGACGCGGGCCTGGCCGGCCTCGGGTTCGGCATCGGACTGGGGCACCCGGAGGTACCCGAGCCCCTGCTCGTGGCCGCCGAGGAGCGCGGCCTTCCGGTGCTGGAGGTCCCGGTCGACGCCCCGTACGTGGCCATCTCCGAGGGCGTGTCCAACCTGCTCGCCGCCGAGCGGCGGGACACCATCGCGCGGGCGTTCGACGCCCAGCAGGCGCTCACCGCCGCCGCCCTGGAGTCCGGCCGAGGGGGCGTCATCACGGCGATCGCCAATGTCCTGGGCGGGTGGGCGATACTCACCGACATCTCCGCGGCCGTCGTACGGTCCTGGCCGCCGGAGGCGGCCGAGCGGCTGCCGACCCTGCTGCCGGACATCATGCGTACCCGGGAGCGGGGCATCCGATCGAGCAGCTCGATGGTCAGCCCGCACGAGTCGATCGTGATCCACCCCCTCGAAGCCCGGGGCCGGATGCGCGGATTCCTCGTCGCCGCGGTACCGGGCGGGGTCGACGACTACAGCCGGATGGTCCTCGCCGGTGGGGTGGCCCTGCTGTCGCTGGAGATGGAGCGCTCGCACGCGGCCGGCCGTCAGCTACGCCGGCTCCGCGCCGACACCCTGGGCCATCTGCTGCGCGGCGCGATCGCGCTCCCGGTCGCGAGGCAGCACCTGGCCGGCTGGGACCTGGACCCCGATGCGCTACGGGCCGCCGTCTACCTGTGCCCGGCCGGCCGCGGCGGCCAGCTGTACGACCAGGTCACCGAGCTGATGAGCGAGGCCGACCTCCCGGGTGCCGTGGTCGCTCAGACCTCCGGGCCGCACACCCGGGTGGTGGTGCTCACGAACGACTCCGAGCAGACCGGCACGACGCTGGCCCGGCTGGCCTCGGTGCGTCCGGCGGCGGTGCTCGGGCTGGGTGACGTGGTCTCGGCCGAGGGCATCGAGCAGTCGTACCGGGCCGCCGTCCACGCGGCCGAGGTCGGCCAGGCGGAGCGGCGGGCGGTGACCCGCTTCGACGACCTGGAGACCCTGCAGATGCTGCTGCGGGCCCAGTCGCCGCAGGCCCTCGCCAGCTTCGTACGCCGGGTCCTGGGGCAGCTCCAGCAGCACGACCGTGGACGCGAAGGCCCGTTGAAGGCCACCCTGCGCGCGTTCCTGGCGCACAACGGCCACTGGAACGAGACCGCCACCGAACTGGGGGTGCACCGGCACACGCTGCGCGCCCGGATCGACCGGATCGAGCGGATCACCGGCCGCGACCTCAACTCGGCGTACGCCCGGATGGAGCTGTGGCTCGCACTGCTCGCCGACGGCGCGGCCGAATCGGGGGACGACGTCGCGGACGCCTCGGCGGCCGACCGCCCCGGCGACGGCGTCTAGATCGCTCCGGCACTGGACAAGTGGTAGTGGCCAGGGCCGGAAAAATCGACCTCCTGTCAGGTATCGCGTCCCTTGTCGCAGCGGCAAGACTCACCCCAACGCAGACGGGAGAGAGCAATGACGAGCACTGAGCGGACAACTGCCGCCGCTGTGCCCGGGCCGGGGCGACTTGCCGGGCTCGAACGTGTGCCGCTCCGGCACTATGGCCGGTGGATCTCAGCGGCGGTGGTGCTCGCCCTGATCGCCCTGGTGGGTGTGGCATTCGCCCAGGGCGGCATCGAGTGGTCGGTCGTCGGACGCTACCTCACCGCCGAGGCGATCCTGCACGGACTGGGCAACACCATCGTGATCACGTTGGCGTCGATGGCCCTCGCCATCGTCCTCGGCGTGGTGGTGGCCGTGATGCGGATGTCGGCCAACCCGGTCATGCGCTCGGTCGCCTTCGGGTACATCTGGCTGTTCCGCGGCATCCCGGTCCTGCTCCAGCTGCTCATCTGGTACAACCTGGCGTTGGTCTTCCCGACCATCGGCTTCGGCGGTTTCCAGGTGCGCATGATCGACGTGATGACGCCGTTCATGGCCGCGCTGCTCGGCCTCGGCCTCCACATGAGCGCCTACACCGCCGAACTCGTCCGGGCCGGCATCCTCTCGGTCGATCGGGGGCAGATCGAGGCCGCCCAGGCGATCAGCCTGACCCCGGGGCAGATCCGCCACCGGGTGGTGCTGCCGCAGGCCATGCGGGTCATCCTGCCCCCACTGGGCAACGAGTTCATCAGCACCCTGAAGACGTCCTCGCTGGCGGCGGTGATCTCGTACGGCGAGATCCTTGAGAGCGCCGAGTTCATCTACTACGCCAACAACCGGGTCATCGAACTGCTCGTCGTCGCAGCGATCTGGTACCTCGTCGTCGTCTCGGTGCTCAGCGTGGCCCAGCACTTCGTGGAGCAGCGTGTCGGGCGCGGCTTCCAGCCCTCGGCGAGACGTACCGGTCGCTCGGCCGGGCGCGCCGGGAAGGGAGACGCGGCATGAGTGGGACGTCCATCGTCCGGGCCATCGAGGTGCACAAGTCATATGGGCCGGTCCACGTACTGCGCGGCGTGTCCCTCGAGGTGCACGCCGGGGAGGTGCTGTGCCTGATGGGGCCGTCCGGCTCCGGCAAGAGCACGTTCCTGCGGTGCATCAACCAGCTCGAACGCGTCGACGACGGCGAGTTGTGGGTCCGCGACGAGCTGGTCGGCTACCGGCTGCACCGGGGCAGACTGTACGAGCTGACCGAGCGGGAGATCGCGCGCCAGCGCCGCGGCATCGGCATGGTCTTCCAACGGTTCAACCTGTTTCCGCACATGACCGCGCTCGGCAACGTGGTCGAGGGGCCGCTGCGCGCCCTGAGACACAACCGCGCCGACGCGCTCACCGCCGCCCGCAGGCTGCTCGACCGGGTCGGGCTGAGCGACAAGTACGACGCCTACCCGGCCCAGCTCAGCGGCGGGCAGCAGCAGCGGGTCGCGATCGCCCGAGCCCTGGCGATGCAGCCCCATCTGATGCTCTTCGACGAGCCCACATCCGCGCTCGACCCGGAACTGGTCGGCGAGGTGCTCGACGTGATGAAGGGGCTGGCCGCCGAGGGCATGCCCATGGTCGTCGTCACCCACGAGGTCGGCTTCGCCCGCGAGGTCGGCGACACGCTCGTCTTCATGGACGACGGCGTCGTCGTCGAGAGCGGGCCCCCGGCCGAGGTGCTCAACACACCGCAACACCCGAGAACCCGGGAGTTCCTCTCCCGCGTCCTCGGCTGAACCACACACCAGACATCTTGAGGCCTAGCGAAAGGTCAGGAATGCCACGTCGTCAGGAGACGCGGAAGTTCGACGTGTGGGGAGTCCCGTTCGACGGGGGCTCGACGTTGGGCTGGCCGGGTTCGCGATACGCACCCGCTCGGGTCCGCGACGCGCTGCGTTGGATCACCCAGCGCATTGAGAACGGCGCCATCTACTCCTTGGAGAGCGACTCGGTGCACGAGGTCGGCGACGACCTGCTCCGTGACCGGGGTGACGTCGAGGTGGTCGGGCACGACATCCTGGCCACCCTCGACGCCTGCTCCACCGCGGTCGCCGACTCGCTGGGAGCCGGCCGCACACCGATCGTCATCGGCGGCGACGACTCCGTCCTCTTCCCCTGCGCCCGAGGGGTGCACGAGGCGTTGCCCGGTCGGGTGGGCATCGTGCACTTCGACGCGCACCTCGACCTGCTCGACCACAACCGCCACCAGGGCCGGGTCAGCCAGTCCAGTGGCATGCGGCGCAGCCTGGAACTGGAGCGCGTCAATGCCGGCGACTGCATCCAGGTCGCCGTGCGCCACTTCAACTTCCCGTCCTCGGCCGAGTTCAAGCGCAAGTCCGGGCTGACCCACATAACCGCCCGGGAGTTCCAGGCACTCGGCCCGGTTTCCGCGGTCGAGCAGATCCTCGACCGGGTCTCCGGCGCCGACCACCTCTTCCTGTCCTTCGACATCGACGCGATCGACCCGGCGTTCGCCCCTGGGGCCGGCGCGCACGAACCCGGCGGTCTCACCTCAGGCGAAGCGCTGGAGGCGGTCCGCCTGCTGGCGCCCTACTGCGACGCGTTCGCCGTCACCGAGGTCAACCCGATGACCGACCATGCCACGGCGACGACCGCGACACTCACCGCGTATCTGCTGTTCCACTTCGCCGTCTCGGGCTCGGGCGCGGTGCGTCGATGAGCGCCGACCAGAGCCACGGCTACCAAGGCTTCCGAGGGACCGGCATCCGGCTGACCGAGGAGCAGCTGCCACACCTGCAGAGCCACCGTACGGAACTGCTCGGTGACTCCCTGCCCGCGATCCACGCCTTCGACAAGGCACACACGGTGATGCTCACCGAGCAGGGCCTGCTCGACCCCGCCGACGGCCGGGCGATCCTCAAAGCACTGCGCGGCATGGAGGCCCGTGGTGTCGCGGAGGCCCGGATCGAGGCCGGAGGCGGGATGCACTCCGGCGAGCAGTATCTGATCACCGTGCTCGGCACCGAGACCGGCGGGCGGATCCACCTCGGACGCAGCTCCGGAGACCTGATCGAGGTGGCCCGGAGGATGACCATCCGCCGGCACCTCCACGCCCTGCTGCCGGCCCTCACGGACGTGCGGGCCGTACTCCTCAGCCTGGCCGAGGCACACCGTGACACGATCATGCCCGGTTACACCCACGGCCAGCACGCCCAGCCGACCACCCTGGCGCACTGGGCCACCATGTTCGAACAGGCCTTCGCGCGCGACGCCGAGCGGTTCCTCGGCTTCCACGGCCGGCTCAACGTCTCGCCCGCCGGCGCGGCCATCCTGACCGGCAGCGACCTGCCGATCGACCGGCACCGGGTCGCCGGCCTCCTCGGGTTCGACGCCCCGCTGCCGCACACCATGGACGCGATCCTCAGCCATGACCTGGAGATGGAGGCGGCGGCACTGCTCGCCACCACCGGTGCCACGCTGGCCCGGATGGCCGACGACCTCTACCTCTGGTCGACGTCCGAGTTCGCGTACATCGAACTGCCCGACCGGTACTGCGGCACGAGCAGCATCATGCCGCAGAAGAAGAATCCGGACGCGCTGGAGGACATCAAGTCGGTTGCCGCTCAGGCGCTCGCCGCGCTGGTGGGAGTGATCACCGCCGAGCGCGGGCCGACCGGCTTCCCGATCCTGGAACGACGCTACTCACAGCAAGCGCTGTGGTCGATGGCGGCGGCGATCACCGGCAAACTGGGGGACACCGTCGGGATCCTCACCGATCTTCGCGTCGACCGGGACCGGATGGCCAGACAGGCGGGCGCGCACTGGGCGCAGGTGACCGACGTCGCCACCGCGCTGGTCAGGCACACCGGGCTCGACTGGCGTCATGCGCACCAGATCGTCGGCGTCTTCGTCCGGCTCGCCGTCGAGCGCGGCCTGGGCACCTCGGTGGTGGCCCTGGATCTGCTCGACGAGGCGGCAGGGCAGGTCACCGGGCGGAGAAGCGGCCTGACCGAAGCGCAGTTCGCGGAGGCCATGGACCCGCGCGCCTTCGTCGCCCGGCGAACCATCTACGGCGGCCCGTCGCCCGATGCGGTCCGGCGGGAGTCCGCCCTGTTCGCCGAACGGCTGGCCGCCGATCGGCGCCGGGTCGAGGAACTGCGGCAGCAGGTGGCCGGTGCCGAGGCGGCGCTGGAGGCGGCCATCGACGCCCTTGTTTCGGAGGACGCCCGCTGATGATCCGTACGGCCACTCGGCGTGAGCATCTTTCGCCGTGACCTATTCGATCAATCCCTGGATGGATCCGGCCGTACCAGAGGAAGACTTCTCGGTGATGGGAGCCGGCCAGAACTGGAAGAGCGACTCCTCTCCCGGATCCGCCTCGTCGTCGGTGCGAGTACGGGCCCGCACGTGCCGGTACGCGCCGCTTCAGGCGTAGGGGACGACGAGTCCCGACTCGTAGGCGTAGACGATGGCCTGGGCACGGTCGCGCAGGCCTAGTTTGGCCAGCAGCCGGGCGACGTGCGTCTTGACGGTGTGCTCGGTGACGACCAGCTCTCCGGCGATCTCGGCGTTGGACCGGCCCTTCGCGATCAGCCGCAGCACCTCGAGCTCGCGAGGGGTGAGGTCGGCGGGAGGGCACGAGCGGGGCCGCTGCCTGGCGAACTCGGCGATCAGCCGCCTGGTCACCTGGGGAGCGAGTAACGCGTCCCCGCGCGCGATCACCCGGACCGACTCCACCAGATCCTTCACCCTGACGTCCTTGAGCAGGAACCCGCTCGCCCCCGCGGAGAGCGCGTCGTACACGTAGTCGTCCAGATCGAAAGTAGTGATCATGAGTGCCCGGGTGGGCAGCTCGGCGACGATCTGACGGACCGCCTCGATGCCGTTCAGCTCCGGCATCCTGATGTCCATCAGCGCCACGTCGGGCCGGGACTCCCTGGCCAGCCGTACCGCCTCGGCCCCGTCCGCGGCGGTGCCCACGACGGTGATGTCCGGCTGGGCGTTCAGCGCCGCGGCGAAACCGTGCCTGACGCTCTTCTGGTCGTCGGCGACCAGAACACTGATCACGCCGCCGCCTCCGCCTGCGCCAGTGGAAGGCCCGCCTCGATGAGGAAACCGCCCTCGGGCGCCGTACCGGTGTTGAGCCAGCCACCCAGCATGACCACCCGCTCCCGCATCCCGATCAGGCCGTGGCCGCCCGCGTTCGAGGAAGGGCCGGGGCCGTCGTCGCTCACCCTGATGGCCAGCGTGTCCTGCAGGTAGGCGAGCTCGATGCGCACGTTCGCGTCCGGCGCGTGGGAGCGGGCGTTGGTCAGCGCCTCCTGCAGGATGCGGTACGCCGACAGGTCGACGGCCGCGGGCAGCGGGACGGCATCGCCGATGACGTCGAGATCGACCGTCCCCCCTGCCCTGCGGTGCTCTTCCAGCAGCTCGGGTACGCGTGCCAGGCCCGGTTGCGGCGAGGTGCCGCCCGCCCCGCCGTCGGTGCGCAGCACGCCGAGCAGTCGCCGCATCTCCACCAGCGTCTCGCGGGCGGTGGTCGCGATCTGTTCGAAGCCCTCGCGTGCCGGATCGCTGAGGTCCTTGACCGTGTACGGGGCGGTCTCGGCCTCCACCGCGATCCTGGAGATGGAGTGCGCCACGATGTCGTGCATCTCCCGCGCGATCCTGGCCCGCTCGGCCATGGCGGCCTGCTCGCACTGTGCGGCGATCATCTGCTCCATGCTCTCCTGCCGGACCTCCTTGACCTCGCCCCGGGCGCGGGCGAGGTCGGCCAGCAGCGCGATACCACCGACGCAGAACGCGATCATGGCCCCGTAGACCACGGCGGTGGCGAGCCCACCCCTGTTTTCCCAGCTCATCAACACGCCCAGTACGAACAGCCCGGTCAGGGCCAGCATGGTCACCCCCCAGGCCTGCTGCCGCGTCAGCAACCTGAGCAGCGTGTAGAGGGCGACGGCGGCGGATGTGGCGACCGCGAGATTGGACATGGGATAGATCCCGGTGAAGAGCAGTCCGACCCCGCCGACGAATGTCGCGGCCAGCGCCGCGGGCGGATTCACCCGGCGGAAGGCCAGGGGCAGGGTCGCCAGCAGCAGGAAAGGCGTCATCATCCCGCCACCGCTCCAGGCCAGCCCGACGGCCCAGACCGCCAGCCCGATCCCGATCGCCGCGTCGAGGACGTGGACCGGGCCGATCTTTCTTTCCTGTAGAACGCTCATCGGAGTCATGTGCAGAATTGTGCGGGCAGGCGAGGAGTGTCCGCGTCACTCGAAGGAATGACGTTCAGCCGAGCACCAGAGCCACCGATCAGCGTCCCCGCTCCCCCGGCGACCCGGGCGCGCGGATCCGGCGCCAGGCGCCCCCTGACATCGCGGTCTGCTACCGGGCCTCCTGGCGGCTACCCGGACCGAACTCACACCGGCAGCTTACGAACCCAGGGATCCGCCGCTAGGTCACGACGCTGATGGACGCACGAAAGACCGAGGTTAACGGCCGGGGAACCGGCCCTAGGAGGCAAGACGCATCGCCGTCCGCAGCAGGGTCAGCAGGTGGCGCACGGGCCCCGTGGCGGGCCGTACGGAGTCGAGCACGGGGAGGTCGGCCGAGCGGAGGGTGGCCGGGGGGCGTTCGGCCAGGGTGGCGACGGCTCCGGCCGCCGGGTCGCGTACCACGTAGACCGCGCTTTCCGTGGCCAGCGCGTGGCGGGAGCCGTCGGGGGTGCGCCACAGTTCGATGCCGATCGAGTCGGACAGCTCACGCGATCCTGTGACGTCGGCCAGGGTCTCGGTGTCGAGGTAGCGGACCTCGCCGCCCCTATTGGAGTCAGGGGTTCCGTCCAGGATCATGATCTCGTGGCGCTGCGGGATCAGGATCGGGCAGTGTCCCCTACCGCGCGGGCGCAGGCCGATGCTTCGTACCCGTTCCAGGGTCGCGCCGGTCGCCTGCCAGATCTCCAGGCACTCGTTGCCCGCCGCGGCCAGGCGGTCCGGGGAGAGGAAACACAGTTCGCGATAGTGCTCCTGTTCCGGTGAGCGGGCCAGGACGTGGCAGGGCGGCTCGATGATGCGCAGCGTACGGCCGTCCACGGCGAGCCGGCCGGAGGACAGGTCGGCGGCCATGTGCGACGGCAGGATGTCCAGCCTCTGCTCGCCCCAGACCAGGTCCTCCTCCATGGTGACCTTTTCGATGCGCCCGCCGTCGCCGGTGTAGTAGGTCAGGTGGCAGTCGGCGGGCTCCGGATCGCGGCCGAGCCGGGGGTGGTGCCGGGCCAGCACCGCGAAACGGTCGTGGTCCAGCCAGGTCAGCGCCGCGATCAGGGAGAACTCCTCGGGCTGCAGCATCGTCCTCTCCGCGGCGTTGCGCACGAGACCGAGGAAGGGGTTCGGTGGGATCCAGTCCATGCTGAAGATGGACGTGCCCTTGTTCAGCATCACCCCGGAGTCGGCGTCGCCCGCCCGGCAGGCGACCTGGCGTCCGTCGTCGAGGTTGAACACCTGGAGTTCGTGGCGGTGAATGGAGGGCCAGCCGCTTGTGCAGACCGCCAGCCATCGGCCGTCCGGGGACAGCGAGCCGGTGGTGATCCAGCCGTCGACGGAGATTTCGAGCAAGGGGTCGGCGGTCAGGGTGGCGCACGCCTCCTCCACGGTTCCGGCCGGGGTCGCGGCGAGCAGGTCGAACAGGGGACGTGCCGGGCCGTCCGGCCGCCACCGCTCGTCGAACAGCGGCAGGACGCGATCCGCCTCGACGAGGGGGACCTGCCGCTGGACCAGATCCCACAGGTCCGCCCAGCGCCGCTCCTCCGCCGGCTTCGCCGCCGCGTCCTGCCAACCGTGTCTCATGTGTCCCCTCCTGGCTTCGTGATCAGGCTAGGGACGCGGGCAGACGCGAGGCGTCCGCCGGGCGGGGGATTCCAGGGGGCGATCCGGCGCAAGCGGGATCCAATCTGGCCGGACTCCATCTGCGAGGCACCGTCTTGTGGATCCGAAGCCTCCAACCCGCCTAAAGATCCGAACTCAGAACAGGCCCTGGTCGAGGCATGCATCGAGGCCACCCTGGTCGCGATCTCCCAGCATATCTTTCAATTATGATACGGTCGTTTTTATGACGACCGTTTCTAAAAAGATCGATTCTGGGAGAGGCTCACCCCGACACGTCGATGTGCTGATCATCGGGGCGGGTCTGTCCGGCATCGGCGCCGCGTGGCGCCTGCAGCGGCGGCGTGACCGGACCTACGCGGTTCTGGAGGGCCGGGATCACCTCGGTGGCACATGGGATCTGTTTCGCTATCCAGGTGTCCGTTCGGACTCGGACATGTTCACCCTCAGCTACGCGTTCCAGCCGTGGCGGGGGAAGAAGTCGTTGGCCGATGGCGACAGCATCCGCCGCTACATCGAAGACACCGCACGCGAGCATGGCATCGACCGGCACATCCACTACGGAACCAAGGCTGTCGTGGCCTCATGGTCCCGGAAGCAATCCCGATGGGTGGTGGAGACCCGGGAGGGCCAGGACTCTCGGGTGTGGACGTGTTCGTTCCTCTACATCTGTGCCGGCTACTACGACTACGAGCGCGGCTATCAGCCCGAGTTCGCGGGAGTGGAGCGGTTTGGCGGCCGGTTCGTGCACCCGCAGTTCTGGCCCGAGGATCTCGACACCACGGGCAAGCGGGTGGTGGTGATCGGCAGCGGAGCCACCGCAGCCACCCTCGTCCCCGCGCTGGCCACGACGGCGGCGCACGTCACGATGCTGCAGCGGTCGCCGACCTATCTGGCCGCGCTGCCCGACGTCGACCGGACGGCCGACGTGCTGCGCCGCCACCTTCCCGCACGAATCGCGCACGCGCTCATCCGCGAGAAGAACGTGCTGAGCAGCCAGCTGACCTACTGGCTGAGCAGGCGCTTTCCCGAACAGACCAAGCGGTGGCTACGCAAGTCCGCGCTCCGGTGCCTACCGGATCCGGCATACCTGGACAGGCACTTCACTCCCCGATATCAGCCGTGGGACCAGCGGCTGTGCGTCGTGCCCGACGGTGACTTCTTCCGGGCCGTGGCCACCGGGAGGGCGTCAGTGGCCACCGATCGGATCACCCGCTTCGTGGAGAGCGGGATCGTGCTGGACTCCGGGGAAATTCTGGAGGCCGATGTGATCGTCTCCGCGACGGGGTTGTCGCTGATACCGCTCGGCGGGATCGGCCTGTCAATGGACGAGCAAATGATCAACGTGGCGGATACCACCGCCTACCGCGGGCTGATGCTCAGCGGCGTGCCCAACCTGGCCTTCTGCGTCGGCTACACCAACGCGTCGTGGACGCTACGGGCCGACATGTCCTCGCGCTACGTCGTCCGACTGCTCGATCACATGAGGCGGCACGGTTATACGACCGCGATGCCCGCGTTCCCGCCCGGACGGGCACGGCGTCCGCTGCTCGGCCTGACCTCCAACTACGTGCAACGCTCCGCTCACCTGTTTCCGCAGCAGGGCGAGCGCGATCCGTGGACGGTCTCACAGAACTACCTGCTCGACAGACTGACGTTCGTGTTCACCGACCTCCGCAAGGGGATGATCTTCGACGGCTAGCCAGGAGCTCGCATCGTGACCGATCGGCCTGATGCCGAAGGGGCCGACGGACTTCCCCTCCAGCGACATCCCTCCGACCCGGGCCATGCACGTCCTGCTCGCCCAGGCCAGGTGATCGGTGGCGCCCGCATCCCGAGGGCATGCCGAGCCGCACTCAAAACCGTGTTGCCACAAACGTTCGTTTTGGATACGTTCGTTATATGAATGAACATCGAGTGGTCGCGTTGGGCGGGGCGGGAGCGATGGGCAGGCCCGCGGTCGAGACGCTCGCCGGTCGCGAGGACATCGCGGAACTGGTGATCGCGGACCGCGATCTGGCCGCCGCCGAACGACTCGCTGCCCAGCTGGCGGGCACCGCGTCCGCCACCCTGGTCCCGCAGGCGGCGGATGCGACGGATCCGGTACGGCTGCGCGAACTCTTCCGAGACGCCGACATCGTCGTCAACACAACGGGGCCCTTCTTCCGGCTCGGCGTGCCCGTACTGAAGGCGGCGATCGATACACGCACCCAGTACGTCGACATTTGCGATGACTGGGAACCGACACTGGACATGCTCGCGCTGGACGCCCAGGCGCGGAGCTCGGGCGTGATCGCCGTGATCGGAGCCGGGGCGAGCCCGGGCACGAGCAACATGCTGGCCGCGCTCGCGACACGCGAGCTGGACACCGTTGACGACGTCTTCACGGCCTGGCCGGTGGACGTGCCGTTCGTCGGCGACGACCCTGACAAGGACGCGATCGCCGGCGCCTCGGCCGCCACCGTGCACTGGATGCAACAGTTGTCCGGAACGATCCAGACCTGGGACGGCGGCAAACCCGCCGAGCGGTCCCCGCTCGAACCGGTCACGCTGGACTACCCGGGGCTGGGCACGGGCACCGCGTACACGGTCGGTCATCCCGAGCCGGTGACCTTGCCGGGGACCCGCTCGATCGCTCGCAGCTCGGCCTGCGTCATGGTCGTCCGACCGACGACCGCGGCGTACCTGATGACCCTGCGCGACGACATCGACCGGGGGAAGCTCTCTCTGGAGCAGGCCGCCGCCGCGATCGACACCCCGACCGCGGGCCATTCCGCCCGGTCCGCCCTCCGCCGGCCCTGGCTGCGTGGCCCAGGCGCGCTGCCCGCCTTCTTCGCACTCGCCACCGGGAGCCGGGACGGCCGGCCGCACACGGTCGGCGCTCGGCTGATCGCCTCCCCCCGTGGGATGGCCAGGGCGACCGGCATCCCCCTGGCCCTGGCAGCAGGCCAGATCCTCGACGGGTCGGTGCGCACCCATGGCGTCCATCCCCCCGACGCCGTGCTCGACCCCGAGCGATACTTCGACGCGCTGGCCGCCCAGTGCGATCCGCCCCGGCCCCATCGCGGCGAGGTGGTCAAGGTGGATCACGCCCCCGTCGCTGCCGCCACGACCCCATGACCGGCATGAGCACGTCCAACGATCGCGCACTCCGCGGCGACGTCGCGCCCGGCTGGGAACCGGTTCGTGACGCGTTCGCCGCGATCATGAGCAGGCCGGACGAGCGTGGCGCCGGGTTACATGTCATTCACCGCGGCAGGACCGTCGTGGACCTCTACGGCGGGACCGACGGCGAAGGGCCCTACGGCCCGGACACCCGCCAAGTGGTCTTCTCCGCCTCGAAGGGCATCGCCGCCGCGTGCCTGGCGGTGCTCGCCGACCGCGGCGATCTCGACTTCGACGCGCCCGTGGCCAGGTACTGGCCCGGGTTCGGTCGCCACGGCAAGTCCGAGATCACCGTGGCGCAGCTGCTCAGCCATCAGGCCGGGCTCATCGCCCCCTCGCGCCGGGCCACCCTCGCCGACGTGCTGGAGGGGCGCCCGCTCGCGGACGCCCTGGCCGATGAGCGGGCGCGCTGGCCCCTGGGCCGGCCCGGATACCACGCGGTCACCTGGGGCACGCTCGCCGACGAACTCGTCCGCCGCGTCACCGGCGCCCGGCTCGGCGAGGTGCTCACCGAACTGGTGTGCCGCCCCCGGGACCTGGCGATCAGCATCGGCACCCACCTCGGCCCCCCGCCTTCCCCGGTACACGCCGCCACCCGGGTCCCGCTCCTGGTCAGGCTGACCACCGCCGTCTTCGCGCGCCCCGGAACGCCGCTGTGGCAGGCGATGACCGTGCAGGGGGCCATCACCGACCCCCCCGACCTCTGGGTACGACGCCCGGAGACCCTCGCCGGACAGCTCCCCGCCGCCAATGCCGTCACCACCGCCCGGTCCCTGGCCCGGCTCTATGCCATGCTCCTGCCCGGGGCCGAGGCCCCGCTCATCAGCGACCGCACCCAGAGCGCCGCCGTACGGCCCCGCGCCGTCGGGCGGGACCGGGTACTCGGCCTCCCGTCGGCGTTCGGGTGCGGATTCGCCCTGCCCAGCCGCGCCTGGCGGCTCGGCTCCCCCACGGCCTTCGGTCACCCCGGCATCGGCGGCGCCCTCGGCCTCGGCGACTCTCGCCGCCGGCTCGCCCTGGCCTTCCTGCCACGCACCATGCCCGCCGACGCCCTGAGCGACGTTCGCCACCGCGTCCTGCTGGACGCGGTGACCACCGTCATCGGCCCATGAACCATGACGACCCCCACCACGGCTCTGCGCTCAAATGATTTACTATCGAATTAAATTCGATAGTTCACCTACGTTAGGCAACGGGGTCTTTGACGTCGGTAAACTCGTGCACGCCGGGCACCTCATCGTCCGCCCGCATCGCCCGGGATGGGTGCCAGCGTCTCGGTGCCGCCCGGCCGTTCCTGGAAGGCTGCAGAATGACCGCCGCACCCCGCATGCCGGGACCGGACGTCCAGGTCCCCACCCGGATGCTCGTCGAAGCGCTCGTCCGCACCGACCTCACCGTCGACACCGGCGAGCTCTACGCCACCGCCAACCTGCTGGGCATGACCGACCAGCAGGTGCGCCTGTGCATCAAACGGCTGGTCACCGAGGGACGCTTCACCCACGAGGGCAGAGGACGCAAAGCACAACTGCGGGCCACCGGCACCACCGAACAGACCATGGGCCTCGATGTCGAATTCGTCGCCCACGCCTTCCGCCAAGACGCCGGCATCGCCCCCTGGGACGGCACCTGGCATCTGGTCGCCTTCGCCGTCCCCGAGACCGCGCGCACCGCACGCGACGCCCTGCGCGTCGCGCTCACCCGCCTGGGCGGAGCATCGATCCAAGGGGGCCTGTATCTCAGCGCCAACCCGTGGGAGCCCTACGTCGAGGACCACGCCCGCCACCTGAACGTCCTGGACCACCTCACCTTCGCGACCACCCGGGACCTGCGCCAGGGCGACCAAGACGATCCCGCCGCACTCGCCCGTGCCCTGTGGCCGTTGGCCGAGATCGCCGAGCGGTATCACCGGCTCACCGCCGTCGCCCAACTCCGGCGCGAGCGCCTCCACGATCACGCCGGCCTCTCCGAGCCACAGCGGCTGACGATCGCGGTAGAACTGGCAGCCGAATTCACTCGCGTCATGGAAGCCGACCCCCTCCTGCCGCCCCAACTGCTCCCGCAGCCCTGGCCCGGTACCCAGGCCCGCGCACTGGTCGCACAGTGCTGGTCGCTCCTGGACGAGAGCGCCGGCCCGGACGGCGAGAACATCCGCCTTTTCCGCCTCTACGGCGACATGACCCGCCCAGCAGCTGCTCGAACGTGACAAGCGTCGTATACGGTTCGCGTTTCGCCACGACCATCTCGGCGGAAGGACCGCTTCCGCACACGGCGGCGGTGCGGGACGTGGTGCCGGGCACCGGCCTTCGCTGGTGCCCGCATCTCACTCGCCGTGGATCAGCGCCAGGGCCGTCCGCACGATCTCGTGATGACCTTCCGCCGATCGTCCGACTCCGATGGTCGAGCGCACGACGGAGGCGCCCTCGATGAGGCTGACGACAGCCTCGGCCAGCGCCGTACGCCGCGATTCAGGCAGCCGCGGTTGGGCGCACGCCACAAGTTCGGCTACATGGCCGACGTATTTGCCGTAGAACTCTTGCACGACCGCGGCGATCTGCTCGTCGCTCACGGCGATCGCCCAGATCTCCATGTACAACCGCACGCAGGTGGGATCGTCCTGCTCGGCGAGCAACACCCCGAGAAGCCGCTCGCTGTCCGCACGCGTCAGCGTCCGATTCCCGGCACCGTCCGCATCAGGTCCCGTTGCGGCGGACAGGCGTTCGAGAGAACGTCGCAGGGCGCGGTCGAGCACCGCCCGGATGAGGTCGGCGCGGGTGGGAAAGTAGTGCTGGAGATGGCCGATGCGTACGCTCGCTTCCGCGGCGAAGTCGCGGAGCGCGGCGTTGGCGTTGCCTCTCGTGGTCAGCACCCGCTCAGCGGCATCGAGCAACTCCGCCTGTCGCTGGGCACCCTTGGTCGAGGTCATGCGCGCCGTACCTCCACGCCGTGTTCGCCGAGTTCCCGCAGCACGGCCACCGGCCGGGGGTGTAGTTCAGGGAAGGTCACCCCCGCCTCCGCGTCCGCACCGAGCACGCGACGCAGGCCCAAGAACCCGCCGAGCGCGGTGAGATGCGCCTGGCCCTTCGGATCGACGATCATCGCGGTCGTGGCACCGCCGGCGCCGTCGATGTCGATGCGGATCCGCGCGCTGCCGCCTTCGCCGGGCGAGTAGAGCAGGGACCGGCGCAGAGATGTCCAGCGTGTGCCACGCCCCCAGCGGAACAGGCCTGCCTTCTTCGCCGCCAGCAGGGCGGTCGTGGCCGAGTTCTGACTGAATCCGATCCGCGTTGCCGCGCTGTCGACACCGAGCGTCAGGGGCAAGGTGAACTGTTCGGGGGTGTCGAGTCGGGCGACCTTCGTCCGTGAGCCCGCGATGTCCACCCAGCGGCTGTCGGTGAGCGGCGCCACCGTTACCGTTTTCCCGCCCTGACGTACGTCGTAGTCGTAGCCGAGCCGGTCCATGAAGTCCACGGAGTCGATGCCGGCGGAATCGTCCATGTCGTATCGGATCGCAATGTCCACCGATGTGGCGTCGCCCCCTCGTTCCGCGATGAGCGCCGCCGTCACCAGGTTCGTGATGCCTCCCATCCAGCCCGACGAAAGAAGCACGGGCGCGGTCGGACGGGCGAGCGTCGCCACCGTGACCGCGCGTGCGAGCCGGCTGGTCCACCGCGTGATGTCAACGTAGGGGATCCCGGCGCCGACGGCGGCGCGGAGCACACGGTCGTCGGGATCGTTGACCGCGCTGACGACGGCGCGGACACCGGCGGCGAACGGCTCGGGATCCGCGAGATCCCACCGCCGCACCGACGCTCCGTACTTCTTCGCCAGGGGCGCTCCCTTGTTGGGATTACGCCCGGTCAGCAACAGCGGCCACTCGGACGCGGCGAGCCCGGTCAGAGCGGCGCCCACGGTGCCGTAACCGCCGACCACGAGCACGGGGCCGGAGGAGTCATGTACGAGTTCATCGTTCATGACAGCCAGTTTAGGTCAAATGACCAATTTCATCAATTTTAAGGCTCTGGCTCACTTTCGGTGGTGACCGAGCGTGGTCACAGGTAATGAAGACGCGCTTGAGACGAATTAGCTGGCCAGAAGGGTGTCGTGGCGCGGTCCGGCGAGCAGGGTCACGGGCGACCGTGCGGTCCCACAGGCGTCTGATGAGGAAACCGCCCAGCTCCGCGACGTCAGCTTGATGCACACGTTCCGTTACCACCGAAAGAGAGACAGAGCCGAAGCCCGTACAGGCCCTCGGGGCCCTGTAGGCCGAGCCGTTGTCGCTGAGCACTCGAGGGCGGCTCACGCCAACGGTGCTCTGCTCCTGCGGGTTTACCCCTCTGCGATGCGCGGCAGGGTCCGCGTATCGAAGTCTCCGCTCATGAAGTCCTCGTCCTCGAGTACACGATGCAGTAGCGGCAGGTTCGTCTTCACTCCAGTGATCGTGAAGTCGCCCACAGCTTGTCGGGCACGCTTGATCGCTGCTGACCGACTCGTTGCGACGGTGCACAGCTTGGCCAGGAGGGGGTCGTAGTAGGGACTCACTTCGTCACCGGCGCGATAGCCGGAGTCGATTCGGACGTGCTCGCCGACAGGTTCCTTCCATTGTTCGATACGCCCAGGTGAGGGCAGCATTCTGACGGGATCCTCGGCGTAGATCCTGAGCTCGATCGCATGGTTCTCGCGAGCGGGTTCCGCGAGTTCGCCGTCTTCGTGGGCGGCCACAAGCAATTGGGCCTCGACGAGGTCCATGCCGGTGACGAGTTCGGTGACCGGGTGCTCGACCTGCAGCCGGGTGTTCATCTCAAGGAAGACGAACTCCTCGGTCCGCGGGTCGACGAGGTATTCGAAGGTGCCGGCCCCGCGGTAGCCGAGGTACTCTCCGGCCCGACGGCTGGCGGCCAGCATCTGTTCCCTAAGGTCGTCGGAGATGCCCGGACAGGGGGTCTCCTCGATGACCTTCTGGAACCGGCGCTGCATCGAGCAGTCGCGTTCGCCGAGTGCGAGGACCCGGCCGTCGTTCAGGCCGAGGATCTGCACCTCGACGTGCCGGGCGGGCTCGATGTACTGCTCCAGCAAAATGTCCGCGGAGCCGAACATCCGCTCGGACCGGGTCCGGGCGGTCTGGAAGGCGGAGTCGAGATCCGCCTCGTGCCAGACGACCGTCATGCCGATCCCGCCTCCACCGCCAGCGGCCTTCACCATCAGGGGGTAGCCGATGCGCGTCGCTTCGGCTCGTGCTGCGACGGCGTCGGCCAGAGCCTGTGACGTGCCGCGCGAGACCGGAACGCCGTAGGACGCCATGAGGTTACGGGCCCTGATCTTGTCGCCCATCTCCGCGATGTGGTCGGGACTCGGTCCGATCCAGGTCATGCCCGCCGCCTGGACCCGGCGGGCGAAATCGGGGTTCTCGGAGAGGAACCCATAGCCGGGGTGGATGGCATCGGCGCCGCTTGATGACGCGGCGGCGAGGATCGCGTCCACGTCGAGGTAGGACCGAGCGACGGGCGCCGGGCCGATCCGGACGGCCTCATCGGCCTCTTCGACGTGCCGGGCACTCGCGTCGGCGTCGGAGAAGACCGCTACCGTCCGGATGCCGAGCCGCTTCGCGGTCCTGATGACGCGTACGGCGATCTCGCCCCGGTTCGCGACCAGGAGGGAGCTGAACAACATGGGAACTCCTGCGAATGGTCAGTCGGCGCTGATACGGGCGAGGAGGTCGCCTTCCTGGACGGCCGCGCCCTCCTCGACGAGGAACTCGGTGACGACGCCACTCACCGGCGCCTCGACCGGGATCTCCATCTTCATCGACTCGAGGATCGCGATCTCGTCCCCCTGACGGACGGAGGCCCCGACCGGGACGACGATCTTCCAGACGCTGGCGGTCAGCTCGGTGCGTACTTCCTGCATGATTTCTGCTTCCTTTCAGTCGAGGCGTTCAGGGGCGCATGCGCCAGCGGCGGTCACTGGGACCGACGCGGGACCGCATCGCGTGCAGGCCGGCGTTGAGGAAATCGGCGACGACCTTCCGGGTCTGGCGGGGATCGATCATCATCTCCATGCCGAACGCCTCGACCGTCTTCCACGGGTCGGCGAGGGCGAGCAGGCGTTCCTCTGCCTGTCGGCGGAACGCCTCCGGGTCCTCGGCCTGCTCGATCTCGCGGCGGAAGCCGGCTTCCACGCCTCCTTCGATCGGCATGTCACCCCACTCGGAGCTGGGCCAGGCGATGCGCAACCCCAGCGCGTCCGGGTTGGAGGTCGCCGAAACCGCCATGCCGTAGGCCTTGCGGACGTGGACGGTGACGACGGGCACCTCGGCCTCGGTGATCGACTGGATCGCCCGCATGCCCATGCGTACGACCCCACGGCGCTCGGCCTCGGGGCCGACCATGAATCCGGGCACGTCGACGAGGTAGACGATCGGGAGGTGGAAGGTGCTGCACAGATCGACGAAGCGGATCTGCTTCTCGGCGGCCGCACCGTCCAGCGCTCCCGCGAGGTGCATGGGATTGTTGCCGATGACCCCGACCGGGATGCCGTCGATACGGGCGAAGGCGGTGATGACGGCCCTGCCCCAGCCGGGCCCCATCTCGAAGAGCGAGTCCCTGTCGACGATGGTGCGCATCACCTCAAGCATCTTGTAGGGGCGCCGCCGGTTCTCCGGGATGATCCTCAAAAGCTCGTCGCAGGAGCGGTCCACCGGGTCGCTCCGGTCACCGCGGGCGGGGAGTTCCCACACGTTCTGCGGAAGATAGGACAGCACGCGGCACAGCTGGTCGATGGCGTCGACCTCGTCCTCGGCCAGGTTGTCCATAGCCCCGGAGACGCTCGTGTGCATCTCGGCACCGCCGAGTTCGTGCTTGTCGACGGTCTGGCCGAGGGCTCGCCGGACGACGGGCGGTCCGCCGGCGAAGAGCACGCTGCCCTTGCTGATCACGCTGAAGTGGCTGACCACCGCGCGCCCCGCGGTGCCTCCCGCGGCCGAGCCGAGCACGGCGACCAGGACCGGCACCTGCGACATCAGCTCGAAGCTGCGCCGCCAGCTCATCGAGCTGACGAGGTAGGAGTGGCCCTTCTCGTCCTGGGCGGAGACGTCACCGCCGATGCCCTCCATGAACAGGATGAGGGGGATGCGGTACTCGTGGGCGAGGTCCTCCACGAAGCCGCCCATGCCACCCTTCCACCGGTCGAGGTAGGTCTGCGGCGCCCCGGCGCGGACGGTGAAGTCCTCGCCGCCGATGGCGACCTGGCGCCCGTCGACCGTCCCGAGGCCGCAGACGTAGCTCGACGGCAGCGTGCCGATCTGCGTTCCGGCCGCGTCGCGGATCGGGAACGTGGCGAACTCGCCGACCTCGGTGAAGTTATCGGCGATCTGGCCGATGCGTTCCCGGATGGTCTGGCGGCCCTGAGTGTGCTGACGTTCGACGCGTTCGGCGCCGCCGAGCCGGCGCGCCTCCTCGTGGCGCCGCCGCAGTTCCTCCAGGGCCGACTCCCAGGTGAAGGCCATCTCAGCTCTCCTCGACGGTGAGGGCCGCGGGGCCGGCGACATCCTTGAGGAAGGTCTCACCACCGTCCCAGTAGATCGCGGCATAGTGCTCAAGGAAGGCGTCGGCGTCGAAGGCGCCCTCCGGCGCGTGGACGCCGACGGGGGCCTGCCCGATACGCAGGACGCCCACGACCGCCGGGCGTGCCGTCTCCAGGCTCATCGAGCCGTCGACCGGCCCACCGGGGAAGACGATGATCCCCTGTTCCCCTCCGCCGGCGGTGCCGGTGGCCACCGCTCCGATCAACCTGGGCAGGCGCGGGCCCTGGGATTCGGACACCAGGTCCTCGGGATGCTCGGCGAGCCGGGCGGCGATGGCGGCGATGGCCTCATCGGGCGTCAGCTCACCGGCGGCGACCCGATCGAGGACCGGCAGCATGAGCCGGTCGGTCCCAACGTTGACCGTGCCGATGTTGACGCAGTTCCGGAGTGTGATCGCCTGGGGCATGGTGACGGGCTCGGGATGGCCGATCACGCGGTAGACGCCGGTCTCACCGTTGGAGGTACGCACCCTGTAGGCCGTTCGCCAGGCCCGTTCGTTGACCGGTTCACCGTGGCGCCAGACCGGTACCTCGGCCGCGGTCTGCAGGATGAGGTGGGTGTAGGCGGCCCGGCCGGCGGCGAACGACGCGGCGAGGGCGTTGGCGTGCCGGGTGGCCTCGTCCAGGTTCATGCCTTCGCGAGAGTCGCCCCAGAAGGTGGCGACGGTGTCGACCTCATCGAGGTCGCGCGCGGCGATCATGCCGAGATAGTTGGTGAGACCCGGGCTCACACCGAGCCCCACGACGGCACGGACACCGGCTTCGCGAGCGGCGGGGTCACGCTTCATGAGCTCCTGGGTCGCGGCCGGGTCGTCGCAGACGTCGATGTAGTCGACACCGTGCTCGATGGCGGCGTCGAGCACCTTGGCGCCCCACAGGTCGAACGGCCCCGCCGTGTTGACCACCGCGTCGGCGTCAGCCAGGGCACGGGCCAAGGCGACGTCGTCGGCAAGGTCCAGCTCGACGAAGGCGGCCGTCGCGCCGCCGGGCGCCACGCGGTCGGCGATGGTGATGTCGTGGCCGGAGTGTTCGGCGAGTTCGGCCACGACACGCCTTCCCACCCGTCCGGCTCCCCCGATGACCAGGACGTTCATGTTCTTTCCCTTCGGATTTGGATCCTTGTTTGCGATTCGGACGCTGAGATCAGTCCGCGGCCGCCGGTGCGGCCGCTTCCAGGAGGTCGATCGTGCCGGCGGTGATCGCCGCCGGGAGGAGGTGCTTCTGGATCGCACCGGTGCCCGGTCCCCGGACGAGAGCCGACTCCGCGACGATCTCGACGTACCTCGGCAATGCGAAGCGCGGTAGCGACCGTGTGCAGTAGTCGCGGAAGGACACGGGGTCGAACGGCGCGTCATCGTCGAGCACCAGTACCAGCTTGATGTCGTCCTCGCCGCCGAGTTCGTCGCGGACGGCGAGCGCCGCGCACTCGCGGACGCCGGGGGCGCGGCGGACCACGTGCTCAAGCTCGAACGCGGAGATGTTCTCGCCGCGTTTGCGCAGGTTGTCGGTCAGGCGGCCGCCGTACCAGATGAAGCCGTCGGCGTCCTGCGTTACAAGATCCCCGGTGTGGAACCACAGGTCGTGGAATGCCTCGGCGGTGGCTTCGGGGCGCCGCCAGTACCCGAGAGTGAGCATGTGCGGATGCCGGGGCCGTGTCTGCAGCTCCCCGAGTTCTCCGACCCCGGCCTCGGTCCCGTCCGGGGTCGCGACCCGGATGTCGAAACCGGCGCAACTCCAGCCCACGGCCCCACGCCGCCGGTGCTCGGCGGTGGAGTAAAGCGGGCCGTCGGCCTCGGTCTGGCCGTACATCTGCAGGAGCGGGATCCCGAGCTCGTCCTCGAAGAACTCGTAGGCCTCGTCGGGGATGGGTGCGGCGAGGATCGTCCGGAGTCGCCGCAGGACCGGCGCCGGCGGCCGCCCCCGCGTGATGAGCGCGGACAGCATGGAGCCGACGGCACCGAACCAGGTGACGCCGAACCGTTCGGCGTCCTCCCAGAAGCCGCTGACGCTGAACCGGGGGGCGAAGGCGAGCGTGGAGCCGGTTTGCAGGCACAACGGAAGGGCGATGTGAGCGTCAACGTGGAAGAACGGCATCGTAAAGAAGCCGGTGTCACCAGGCCCCACGTCGAGCACCCTCGACAGGACGGCACCGAAGTTGGAGAAGTAGCCGTGCGGAAGCATCACCCCCTTGGACGGACCGGTGGTCCCGGACGTGTAGAGCAGTGAGGCCAGATCACCCGCCGCCGGCACCGGCCTGCCCTCCGCGTCGGCCTCGTGGTCCCGGTCGATGCGCACGCTCGCCAGGTCGACGATCCGCTCCGGGGCGACGCAGCCGATCAGCGGCTCATGGAAGCATGCGTCCGCCACGACGACGCCGGGCTCGCTGTCAGTGAGGACGTGCTGCAGGAACCACCCCCGCAACTCGCTGTTGACGGCGACCTCCACCGCGCCCAAAGCCCACACGGCGAACTGCACCGCGAGCATCCGAGCGCTGTTGCCAGCCATGATCGCGACCCGTTCACCGGGCCGCACCCCCAGGTCGTGGAGTTCGGCTGCGGCGGAGCGGGCAGCGGATGCGAACCGGGAAACGGTCCACTCACCCTCGGCCCACCGCAGCAGCGGCTGGTCCGGCCACCGTCTCTGGGCGGCTTCGAGGTCGGCGAGCGGCCCGGTACGACCGAGCGCCACTCCGTCGAGGAGTCGACCTGTGATCATGCCGTCATTCCTTCCTGGATTCGTGCGGTGACACGGCGATGCGGAGCGCGAACTCGCCGTTCATCTCGGCGACCTGCTCGACGGTGAGAGGCCCCCCGGGCTGAAACCACAGGGCGCTGTACTCGCAGATGTTGAGGATCGCGAAGGCGGTGGCGTTGAGGTCGGGTACGTCGAACACCCCCTGCTCGGCGCCCTTCCGCAGGATGTCGCGCGCGTTGTCCAAGTGGCGTCGGTGCAGGTCCCGGATGAGCTCGTAGCGCTCCTTCGGCAGCGAGGACGCCAGTTGTGTCCGCGAGTAGGTCATCGACAGGAACGTCTGCGCCTGCTCAAGCTGGGACAGCTGGGCACGGGTGTGTGCGACGGCGAAAGCCCGCAGCGTCTCGACCGGATCGGTGAGCCCCGCGGTGGCGGCCTCGATGCGGTCCAGGAATTCCTTGAGGCTGGTGCGCAGGAACTCGAAGAGGATGTCCTCCTTGGACTCGAAATGCCAGTAGAGCGTGGGCGGGGTGATCCCCACCGCGCGGGCGATGGTGGCGACCTTGGTCTTGCTGTAACCGTCACGCTGGAACAGTTCGGCGGCGGCCGCGAGGATCTCCGCCTTCATGTCGACGTCGGACGTGCTCTCCGGTGCCATGTCATCCTCTCGATCACGGGTTGATTCCTCGCGCGAACCTATCCACCGAACAACCGCCTCTCCGCATCGGAAATCGCCCGGGGCCGGCGGGCCTCGCGGTCCCACATGACGAGCGTCGCCGTGGAGCGCGCCCTCAGCGTCCCGTCCGCTCCGCGCAGCTCCTCGCGTACGTCGACCCGGTGCGCGCTGCGGCCGATCGGCTCGATCGTGAGCGTCACCGGCCCGTCGCCTGGGAGCACCTCGCGCTCGAACTCGATTTCCTGCCTGGCCACGACGTACGCGGGCTGCGCAACGCAGGCGCCCTCGACGAGCCACGCGACCCGGGCCTCTTCGAAGAACGCGAGGTAGGATGTCGCAGTCATGTGGCCCAGGTAGTCGAAGTCCCGGAAGCGGAGGTGGAACGTCGTCCGCCAGGCCGTATGAGCGCTCATCACGACTCCACCGTCGGCGCCTGGCTCTGGGCCACCGGGCCGTTGCTGCGGGGCAGGAAGAGCTTGGCGCCGCGGGCGATGAGCGGCACCCCGAACACCAGGATGAGCGCGACGGCCCCGATGAGGTAGCCGACTGCGATGAGGTCGATGATCCCGAACTGGGCGAGGGCGGCTCCGAGCAGGAGCACCGCCAGGCTGATGCCGACGCGGACCCGGGACGTCATCACGGGGCGGCCGACGTCCACCAGGTTCTGGTCGACGCGCAGCAGGATCGCCTGGATCAGGCCGACCGCCGTGGCGACGAGAGTCCAGCCGACGAGAAGGCCGTACGCGATGACCACCCAGGTCCCCTTGCCTTCGAGCATCTTGAGCCACGGGACCGGGGCGTCGAAGACCTTCGGGTCCGGGTAGAAGCCCATGAGGGTGGCGTAGGTCAGGAACCACGGCACGACGTACAGGCCGCCGGTGAGCGCTGCGGCCTTGGCGGCGTCGCGGCGCGAACGCAGGTGGCGGACCGTCATGAGGGTGGACGGGAAGACGACGAACCCCATGCCCACGTAGGTCATGCCCAGGAGCGCCGCGTCCCAGATCGTCGCGCCGGGCCGGAGCGAGTGGTCGCCCGCCGACATGACCTGCCCGATGCGCTCCCAATGGGATGGGATGACGAGTAAGGCGAAGACGATGTAGCCAGCCATCAGCAGGATCGTGCCGATGCCGTTGAACCGCTCGACGACCTCGGTCCCCCGGAAGGTCACGAACCCGGTGAGCACGATGATGACTGCGACACCGGCCCAGTAGTTGAGCCCCAGGGTGTCCTTGAGGATGTTGCCGGTGGCCGAGGCCAGCACCGCGATGATCGCGATCGCCAGCGGGATGTAGACCGCGTCGAAGAGCCAGTAGAGCTTGCCGATGAGGTGGCGCAGCAGACTCCGGTAGTCGAACAGCCGGTGGCGGCGAGCCATCTCGTAGACGAGGTATGAGAGCAGGGACCCGGCGATCGCCATCGCCAGGCCGGCGGCCCAGCCCAGCGATCCGTGACCCGCGCCGAACTCGATGATCTCCCGGCCCGTCGCGTAGGCGCCACCGATGGCGACCGCCTGAAACATGAGCGCCGGGACCAGCACTCCGCGCAGGCCGGGACCCGCCTGGTCGGCCCCGTTCCGACGTGACGATGAAGTGGCCATGCCGCACCTCCCACCTGGTTCGGGCGCCGCCGCGACACTCTCGGCACTCCCGAATAATGAGTATTCGGGAACTGTAAAGGCGGGAACATCGATGCGCAAGGGTCACGGTGATCGTCGGCGGCCACGCCATTCGAGCTCTCCACAGAAGACGCACCATCGGGCTGAGCGAGGAGACGGCGAAGGAACACACCCGGGACGGGGGAATGATCAGTCGCCATGATGGGACTGCAGGCTCCAGTGGAGTGCGAGAGCGACGTGCAGGCGGCGCCAGCTGACCTACTCCGCCACCCTGGATGGGCTCCTCGGTAGCCGACCGAACTCAGTCGACCCGGATGTCCGACGGATGAGTCGCCGGCTGGGTGATCTCGATGGTCATGTACGGGAAGAGTGACAGGCCGGCGCTGACCATGTCGGCCTCGTTGAGCGCCGCGTCAAGTTCGGCCTCGTCGGTGACGTCGACCTTGCGGGCCCGCACCACGGTGGCACACCCGAAGTGCGGGCTGTCATGGGGCCGGTCTCGCCCCCGTTATCCCGGCTCGCCAGTGGCGGACCTCGCCACTCGTGCGCAGATGGACGACTCTGAGATCAGGATGCCGGGTGATGCGGTCGGCGGTCTCGTCTCTCCTGCGTTCGTACTGCGACCAGGCCCAGCGGATGGGATGCCCGGCGTCCAGCCAGTCGCGAAAGCTCTCCCGGTTGCCGTTCCACAGCTCGCGTCGCGTGACCGCTCGGACGATCGAGCGCCGCACGACCCGCAGCATGATGGCCGAACGGGGGAGATCCAGCCAGATCACCGTGTCCGCGCGCCGCCACAGCAGATCCCCCAGGGCGCCGTGATACTGGTCCTCGGTCACCCAGCGCGGCCCGGCCGAGAACGCCTCCACGTCGGACACGAACTCCGGCCGCTTCCCCCAGCCCGGCCCATGATGAAGAGCGTCGAGCTCGAACCGGGGTAACTTCAGCGCGGCCGACAGCGCCACGGCCAGCGTCGTCTTTCCGGATCCGGAGATGCCCGAGATCAACACCCTGTCCATGGCACCCAATCCGCCCCACCTTCGATTGCCCGTAACGCGCACGCTGCCCGACACCGGTCCGTTCGCCGCCGGGCGATCCTCGCCCGCCACGTGCGTACGATGTGGCGGCGATGCCGCTGCCAGCCGGGAGACCTGCTGCGCCGGGAGGCCGTGGACGCCGCGGACTGGTGACGTCAACCGTCGGCGACGGTGGCCCTGGCCGACGCGTCGCGGGTCTCGGCGTTCACAGGTTCCGACCGGTCGATGCACGGCCTCGCCCCCTGCGAAGCAGCGGTCACACCCGCGTCGTTCCGTACCGCCGCCTTCGGGTAGGCCCCACTCACTCCAGGCGGGTGACCAGGCGCTTGGGCGCGACGGCCCGGTAGGCGTCCCCGACGATCTCGGCGATCTCGGTCCAGTCCTGGGGAACGTCGAGACGGACGCCGAGCCAGCCGCGGTGACCTACGTACGGCGGACGGAAGAAGCGCTCGGGAGCCTCGGCGACCAGGGCCTCCTGGACGCCGGGCGAGGCGGCGCACCAGAAGGCGAGCCGGTCGTCGTGGTGGTGGTCGGCGTACATCACGAACGTCTTCCTGCCGCCGACGAACCAGGTCGGCTCGCCGTGGCTGAGTCGTTCGGTGGTCTCGGGGAGCGCGAGGCAGAGCCGGCGCAGCGACTCCAGCGGATCATCGGCCATGGCCAGACGATACTTCGCCCAACGCCACGTCGGGCCGGGACTCCCTGGCCGGCCGTACCGCCTCGGCCCCATCCGCGGCGGTGCCCACGACGGTGATGTCCGGCCGGGCGTTCAGCGCCGCGGCGAAACCGTGCCCGACGCTCTTCTGGTCGTCGGCGACCAGAACACCGATCACGCCACCGCCTCCGCAATGAGACGGCCCACGAGCTGGTCACCTACCCAGCAGCCGGAGCCGGCGGTATCGGCCGCGAAGGAGCCGCGCGCGACGAGTGCGGGAGCCTGGTAAACCTTCATGAATTCCTCCTCCCGGCTACCGGAGTTCAACGACACGGCAATCATTTCGTGCGGACCGACAATTCTCATTGGCGATGATATTCGTGCTTCGTCGGCTCGCCATCCGGGCGGCTTAGGCGGTGTGTGTAGGACGCCATGCACGCCTGCAGGCGGTTGGCGAACTGGAGCTTTGACATGATCTGCGCCAGGTGGGCGCGTACCGTCCGTTCGCTCACGATGAGCCTGTCCGCGATCTCCTGGTTCGACCCGCCGTCGGCCAGCAGGAGGAACACCTCCAGTTCCCGCGGCGTCAGTCGGTCCAGGAACCCCAACGCGTTTACCCACCCTGGTTCCGGCGCGCTAATCATGGTCTCCACGCGTCTCCCTGTTCCGAAGTATCGGCCGTATCTTGCACAGGATTTAGATCAGAGGATCGGATTGCTGATCACGGCGAGCGAGTTGCCGTGTCCCATGAGGAGCGCGTGGCATGCAGGAGGATCCCTGCCGCCGGCACGTAGGGATGAACCGGGCGTTAAGCGGCCGGCTCGATGAGGAGCGGGACCCGCCCGCCTCGCCCGACGACCCCCTCGCCATCGTCGCTCATGAGTGACCGCGACTGGCGACAGGAACACGGTGAGGACTGCGCCGACCTGTCCGGCGAAGTCGGCCATGGAGACCCATGGGCTCTGTACGGATCGCATCGAGTGGTCGATGCGCATCCGGCTACCGCCAAGGACCCACGGGAAGGAGGGAAGAGGCCATGCTCTACCGCCGGTGTCGTCTCAATCAGCCGCTCCACCGCAACGTCGACCGGCTCCCCCCTCGGTTCGGAGAACTCCTCGGCGACCGCCCCTTGGCCCAGGACGAGTCCGCGGTCCTCCCTCCCCGGTCATGGACGGCCGGTTCGCTCACGCTTTTCCGAAAGGCCCGACCAGGCTTGGAGGGGCGCGTGAAAGTTCCCAGGACTCCTGGCAAGCACCGCCAGATACCATAATGAATGCGTCATAACTCCCTAGCCCCTGCATAGGTGCGATCAGACATTCGGGAGACTAACATCCTTTTATAAGATTTGTAGTGATTGCTGATATTTTCGCGATCAGGTAACGTGACGGAGTTCCAACCGCCACGGGTCGTGGAGCGCGATCCGCCTGTGTCCGGAACTCCTGGCACGCATGCTCACGATTCAGCTTGAAGGGCGTTTGATTTGAGTAGATTACACCTTATGTTGTAGTGACGTTTTCTCAGTGGAATCCGATTCGGATAGAAGGGTTTTCCGTAGCTCGGGCATGCCGTTCGAGTAGACACGCAGACAGATCGCTACGCCCCGAAATAGGCGTGCAGCCTCCGGTGGAAGAGGTCTCACCATAAGATCTCTCCACTACCAGAAGGCTCCACGTGATCGCCTATCGAGCCATGCTCGACGTCTCCCGTGAACTGATCAGTTCGTCGTCGGCCTACTGCGCACCGAACACCAGAGTCGCGGCACCAGGACGGGCTCCAGGGCGCCGACCTGCCGGGTTCAGGCTCTGTTCGCGATCGCATGGTTCCGGGACAGGCCCGATCTCGCCCGGCGCGGCAAGGCCTTCGGTATCTTCCCGGCAAGATCACGTGAAAGTCAGCAAGGAGCTGCCAGTAGGTGCTTTGCCAGGTTGGGGTGGTCTCGTCTGTTATGCGTTTGGCGAGGTTGTTGATCGGGACAGTGTGGATCATGGCTTGGAAACCGGCGGGGAGGGTTTCACAGTCGCGGGCCAGGCGGCGGTATGACATGAGCCGGCCCGGACTTCGCTCGACGACGTGAACACCTCGAGTCCGGATGTTTCCGGAGACGACTTCGACGTCGGCGCCAAGCTTGGCACCGTGTTCGGTCGCGGTGTTTTTGAAGCCGGCGCCGGCCCAGGCTCCGGATATCGTCGGGTAGCTATTTTAGCAGTCGTATTCCGATGATGTTGTCGGACAGGCTTGCGGCAGTGACCATCATGGCGAGAATGACGCCGGGCGCGTCGGTGACGACACCCCGCTTACGGCCGACGACCTTCTTGTTCTTATCCCGGTGCCGGGATAAGAACAATTATCGGGGGTGGCCTGTTATGCCGGGGTTGAGGCGACCCCCTTCACCCCGAGCACGAGTAGTTCGCCGTGCACGCGCCGGTACCCCCACCCGGGGTTCTCCCGGGCCAGGCGGAGCATCGGGGCGCGGATGGAACGCACGGCCGGCCCGGCCGCTTCGGTCTTGACCGGTGCGCGTGCAGTGCCGTGATCAACCGGCGCGAAGCCGGCGATAGCCTTCAAGGTCGTTCCGTCCATGATCGTGTCCCGCTGGCGGGACAGCACAATTGCAGCAGCACATCCCCTGGCCCGGAACTGCGAACTTCGAGTGGCGCTTTTGGCGGCCGGGACGGATGAGGACGGGTTTCTGAGGGATTCTAGCGGGTATTTCACGGACGTTTCCACACTCAACGGGAGGCCGGTGGACACGACGCCCGCGTGCCACCGGGGAGAAGCACTATTGTGGCCCTCGAATTGATGCGACGGCCCATGACGAAGGAAGCAGAATGCCCCTCGGCACCGATGGCGAGAAGGATGACGAGAAGGATGGCGAGAACCTCCAAGATTGGAAGACCGGCGTCGGTGAGATGGTCGCCGACCTGTTCTCCTATTGGATGTTCGGCCCGGGCGCCTACACCGCCGGAGAGTCCGACCGCCAATACGGTCCCGTCAAGCTCGTGATCTGGACCGTGTTCGCGATCGGCATCGCGGCGGCTGTGTCCGCGCTGCGGATCGCCTTGTTCGGCGAGCCTCGGGCCGGCTGGGGGATCGCCCTGGTCCCCCTGATCCTGCCGATGGTCGGCGCCCTCGCGTACCGGCCCAGACACTACATTCCCGGCCTGGTCCTGGGCGTGATCGCCGGCCTGCTCACCACGGTCGGCCTGGGCCTCGACCTCGGCTCGACGACGAGCTCCTTCTGGGGCGGGCTGGCCGTGGTGTCGGCGGGCTTCCTGGTCTGCTCCGTGGTGTTCGCCGCGGTCACCTGGCCACGCCGGTGACCCCCGCGTAGCGCTCGGCCAGGCGTCCCCGGCCGGGCGGTACGCGTACTCAGGCCCTGGCCTCGACGGGCTGGTCGAGGTAGCCGGCCGCCTGGAGCCTGAACAACTTGGCGTAGACGCCGTCCCGGTCCATCAACTCCGCGTGGGTGCCCTCTTCGAGCACCTTGCCGTGGTCGATGACCACGATGTGGTCGGCCACCCGCACCGTGGAGAACCGATGGGCGATCATGAGCGTGGTCGACCGGTCGGTCAGGCGGGTCATCTGGCCGAAGATCTCGGCCTCCGCCTCGGCGTCGATCGCGGCGGTCGGCTCGTCGAGGACCACAATCGGCGCGTTCCGCAGGAAGGCGCGGGCCAGCGCGACCTTCTGCCACTCCCCTCCCGACAGCTGCCTGCCGCCCTCGAACCACCGTCCCAGCTGGGTGTCGAGCCCCTTGGGCAGCTCGTCGATGAACGGCAGGGCGCCCGCCTGGCCGGCGGCCCGCCGGACGGCCTCGTTGTCGTCCAGCGCCGCCACCCTGCCGAAGCCGATGTTCTCCCTGGCCGACGCCTCGTACTGCACGAAGTCCTGGAAGATCACGCCGACGTTGCGGCGCAGCTCCTCCAGGTCGTACTCCTCGATCGGGTGGCCGTCGATCAGTATCTCGCCGCCGGTCGGCGCGTAGAACCTGGCCAGGAGCTTGACCAGGGTGGTCTTGCCGGCGCCGTTCTGGCCGACCAGGGCCACGCACTGGCCGGCGGGCAGGAACAGGTTCAGGTTCGACAGCACGGGGGTGTCGGTACCGGGGTAGGCGAAGGTGACGTTCCTGAACTGCACGCCCTTGGTCAGGGTGGCGGGGAACGGCCTGCTGCCGCTGGGGAGCGCGTCCTCCGGGATGTCCAGGAAGGAGAACAGGTTGCCCAGGAACAGGTTGTGCTCGTACAGCTGGGCGATGCCGCCGAACAGCGATCCCAGCGCGCCCTGCACCAACGTGATCGCCGCGATGTACCCCGCGAACTGACCCACCTGGCCGGTGCCGACCGTGGTGGACACCGCGAACAGCACCGCCCCGCCGGCCGCGGCCACGCTCAGCAGGCCGAGCAGCGCCGACGCCACGGCCTGCCGGCCCTCCAGTTGGCGGTCCACCGCGTAGAACCGGCCCACCATCGCCCGGAACCGCTCCAGGAAGAGCGGGCCGAGGTCGAACAGGCGGGTCTCCTTGAATGTTCGGTCGGTCGTCACGAGGTACTGCAGGTACGTCGTACGGCGCCGGTCCGCGGAACGGTCGTGCTCGATCTTCCAGCCGAGCCTGCCGAAGAACAGGTTGGCCACCATGGTCGGCACCGGGGCGAGCAGCACCACCAGCGCGACCCGCACGTCCCAGGACAGCAGCACCACGCTCACCGACACCAGGGAGACGGCGTTGGAGGTGACCGCGATCAGGTCGGCGAAGATCTGGTACGGCCGGAACCCGGCCTCACGGGTCGCCCGCTGGAGACCGTCGTAGGTCGTGGGGTCCTCGAAGTGGCGCAACTGGAGGCGGATGGCCTTGGCCATGATGCGCTCGTTGACCTGGTTGGCCATCCGGTACTGCAGGAGCGTCTCAAGGTAGTTGCGGCCGACCGCGAAGAAGTGCGCGAGCGCCATGAGGCCGGCCAGCGTGCCACCGGCCCACAGCGCCGTGCGCAACCCGTCGCCATCGGTCACCGCGTCCGCCACGGCCTGCACGGCCGTCGCCGTGAGGTACACGTTGACGGCCGGGATGACCGAGGTCACCGCCGTCAGCGTGAGGACCCCCACCACGTGCCGCGGGTTGACCTCCCACAGCAGCCGCAGGGCGCGCGCCCAGTACTTTCCCTGCCGGCCAGATTGCGTGTCCGACACCATCATCTTCTCCTCACCGAACCTCTTCCACCCGCCACCGTGGAGACGGCGACCGCGTCTCCAGATCCGTTACCCAGAAACGTCTGACAAAGGTTCACTGCCGGGGCGTCCCCGCACGGCCCGGATGGCGAGCAGCCACAGCGCATGGGCGGCCCGCTCGCGGTCCTGGTCCATTCCGAGTAGCCGGTTGATCTGCATGTGGGCCAGGCTCGCCAGGATGCGCCGCTCGTCGCCGACCAGGCGGCCCTCGTCCGCCAGGTTCCGTACCCGTGTGCCTGCGGCGGCCAGCGTGTCCCGCTGGAGCGCGAAGACCTGGCGGAGCGTGCCCAGGTGTGCCCTGGCGACCGGATCGGGGTGCCGGTCCCAGGGTTCGACCAGGTCGCACAGGGTGCGCTGGATCTGCCGGAAGCGCTTGCGGATCGGATCGGCGATGTCCATCTCCTGGTCGCCGGCGATCCGCAGCGGGTCCAGGCCCCAGTCGCGGTACAGGTGGTGCACGGCCATGACGGCGAGGACGTCGGGCTCCAGCCCCTGGAGGCCGGCCCGCAGCAGGGCCACCAGTTCGGCCGACACGTCGCTGTTGGCGGTGAAGACCTCCTCCAGAGTGCCGATCGCCAGCGGGCCACCGTACCGTTCGATCTCCCTGTCGTAGCCCACCAGGGCGAGGTCCGCGGCGAGGCCGGCCCTGACGCACTCCCGCGCCCAGGCGATGCACCGGGTGGTCACCTGCGCGATGTCCGCCGGGTCCGTGCCCCGCACCCGCACCCGCACCCGCAGGTGCGGGCCGGGGTCGCAGTAGCGGATGTAGAACCAGCGGTCGATCAGGCCGTCCGCGCGCAGCCCCGCGACCAGTTCCCGCAGCGGCCCGGCGATGACGTCGTCGTGCTGGTTGAGCGCGGAGTACAGCTTGAGGTAGACCCACTCGTCGCCCACCAGGCGGCGGCGGGGCACGGCGGGCAGGGCGCCGGCGGGGGGCACCTGCGAGATCGGGGGGCGGCGCACCCGCGCCGGATCCCTGGCGAGCATGGGCACCACGATCTCGCTCAGGTACCGCCCGCCGGCGTCGTCGCCGAGCCACGCCTCCGGCACGCCGGGAAGCATCTCCTGGAGCACCAGAGGGCTCCCCGCGCCGCCACGCTCGGCCCTGCGCAGCTCCTCCTCAAGCTCGGCCGCGCACAGCGGGTGTTCCAGGTCCAGGAGCAGCCGGTTGTCCATCCAGGACAGGTAGACGTACCTGGGCACCCGCCAGGTCTCCCGCCACCGCGCCAGCCCGGCGCCGAAGTCGCCCTCGCCCAGCATCCGGGAGGTGAGCGTCCACTGCGCCGGGTGCAGCACCGCCCGGCCGCGGACCACCCTGGGCAGGTACGGCGCGGCCACGACGGGGCCCCAGTCGAAGCCCACGTGCGGCATGAAGCCGTCCTGGGACAGCTCGATCAGCAGGCGGCAGACGTTCGGCGCGTTCTGCGCGGAGAGCATGTGGCCCTGGGTGACATAGACCTCCTGGCCGAGCCGGGCCGAGCGCAGGTAGAAGCGGTCGGCGGTGGCGCCCACCAGGATGTCGCCCAGCGCGATCCGGTGCTCGGGGACCACCGAGGGCGAGGTGTTGATGCAGATCTCGTAGCGGCGCAGCGGCGGATGGAAGGTGACGTTCCCGCCCCTGCCATGCGGCGGCACGTAGCTCAGCTCGGCGAAGATCGCATCGGGGTACAGTTCCTCCTCCGCGCGCGCGAACTCCTGCAGCCGGGCCACCGACTCCTCGTCCAACAGGTCGAAGAACCGCCCGAAGGTACGACCGCCGTCGGTCATCGCGCCCGGCGAGACGACGAACCGCCACTCCCCTGCGTCGATCGCGGCCGGCGACTCGGCCGCGATCTGCCCGTAGATGTCCAGCGACGGCCGCAGCGCGGTCCGCTCCCCCGGGGGCCGCCAGGCGGTCAGCCGGGCGAGCAGGTCATCGGTGATCTCGATCTCGGCGAGCCCGCGGTGCAGCGCGTCGGCCGCCAGGGAGGCGAACACCAGGTCCCTGCGCCGGCTGTCCTCCTCGGGGACCGCGGCGAGCGGGACCGCACGGGGCGGCATGGTGTACGTCGGCGGGGCGTCGAGGCCGGTCTCCGGGCTGAGCACCTCCAGCAGCGGCACCTCGGCGTCCACGCCGTACCGCTCCAGGAAGGCGCTGTGGTACTCGACGATGTGGTGCGGGCGGCGCCGGGTGACGCCGAGGCGCAGCAGCACGTCGGTGGCCTCCGCCGCCACGGTGGCGACCTGCCGGGACAGCTCGCCGCGTGCCGCGAGGGCGGCGTCGACCTGGTAGGTCTCCCGGGTGTTGCCGGGCGTCATGGCGCGCTGCCGGGCGGACAGCCGGTCCAGCGCCGCGGTCCCCGCCGTACCGTGCGCGTCGTCGATCGCGTCGGCGAGTTCTCTGACCTCGGTGAGGCCGGCCCGCACCGCCTCCGTGCCCGCGACGCCGTCCAGCCGCTTGAGCAGATCCAGCTCGGACAGCGGCGCGGTCATCGCCGGCCGCAGATCGCTGATCAGCACGTGCAGGTCCCACAGCTGGGCCAGCAGGGCGCGGGCCCTGTCCGGGGTGGCGCCCGGCACGTCGGTGGCGATCCGCTCGGCGATCTCGGCGTACGTGGTGCCCGGCACGGCGGCCATGCCGAGCGCCAGCTCGACCGGCGCCGTGACCCGGAACCCCACGTGCCGGTTGTCGGCCGTGCCGTGCACGTCGGCGAACGACAGCACCGCACGGTCCCCGACCCGGTACAGCATCGGGTTGACGCCCACGTGCAGACCGTCGCGCAGCGTGTCGTCCTCTTCCAGTTCCTTGATGAGGGACAGCAGCCAGCCGGCGTCCGCCCGGGTACGGGTGCGGGCCAGCGGGTCGCGTGCCAGGTGGAGGGAGGTGGTCCCGGCGAACCGGCCCCCGCCCACGCCGGAGAACAGGCCGTAGGGCGTCGGCCTGGTCGCCATCCTGGTCCCGTACCGCAGCAGTGTCGAGTAGGCCCGGGCCACGCGCTTCTCGTCGGCGCCGGACAGGTGCGCGAGGCCCGCGGTCATGCTCGGGCTGGCCACGTGCAGCGCCTGCACAAAGCGGGGGTGCTCACTGAGCGACCTGAGGCGTTCCCTGGCGCCGTCCGCGCCACCGTCACCGGAGAGCAGGCCGGTGAACGTCTGGACGGGCATGATGGGGGCGCGCAGCAGGAAGAATCCGGCCGGGGTGTACAGCCGGGATGCAGGGGTGTTCGTCATCGGTTGCCCTCTCCGTCGCTCTCGTCGCTCTGTCGCCGGGTTCGGTCAGCTGATGAGCAGCGCCCGTTCCCATCGGGTGGACGCCGACACGGACACCGACCACAGGGCGAGCGCCACCCCCGCGGCACCGGTGAGCAGGCCGGGACTGTCCAGCAGGACGCCCGGCTGTTCGAGGTCCTGGACGCCGAGCGGCAGGTCGGGGTCGCAGTGCTCCAGCACGGCCTCGGTGAGGGCGGGGAGCGTCCGGCGCGCCACGGCGCTGTCGGTGTCCCTGGCGAAGCGCGCGCAGATCGCCAGCAGGCCGGCCGCTCCGTGGCACAGGGTGGCCGAGCTGAAGTGGCCCTCGCCGGCGAACCTGTGCAGCACGCCTTCCAGCGCGGAGATCGCGAACCGGCGCAGGGCGTGGTCGTCCAGCGCGTCGGCGGCGTGCAGCAGGGCGCAGGCCACTCCGGGGGTGCCGTAGCACCAGGCGACCCGGGCCGGGGCAAGACCGTGCCGGTGCTCCGCGCCGGAGGCGTCGAGCGGGATCCCCATGGCCCAGCTGGGGCCGTGCTCGTCGGCGATGGCGGCGTCCACGAGGTAGTCGGCCACCTGTCGGATCGTGGCGCGCACCGGCTCGCCGCCGTGCCTGGCGCGCCGGGCAAGGGCCAGCGCGGCCAGCGGGCCGGGGATCCCGTGGGCCAGGCCGAGGTTGACGTACCCGTGCGGATAGGCCTCGTGGTAGTCCTCCGCTGGGAAGAACTCCGGCGGTATGAACCACGGCCGGCGTTCCCCCGTCCCGTCGCACAGCCACAGCAGATCGTCGATCAGTCGGCGGACGGCCTCCGCGGCGACGGGCTCGGCCGAGTCCGCGTCGGCCATCCTGGTGAGGCTGCCCGTGGCGCCCACGATCACGTCGTAGTCGTGGTCGGCCACTCCACCGGCTCCCCCGGCGCGCCGCCAGGACGGGGTGGTGAGCACCTGGTCGGCCAGCTTGCGGTCCAGACCGCGGGCGGCGGCCTCGTACCGCGGGTCGTCACTCGCCGCGTCGGCCAGGACGAGCGCCAGACCGGCCGTGCCCGCGGCCATACCGGCGTCGGCCAGCGGCTCCTCGTGAGTGCTGCGCACGGCGGTGACCACCTGTTCGTGGGCGAGGTCCCGCCAGTACTCGGCGTCGTCAGGCAGCGCCCTGGCGGCCTGGCGGAACAGCAGCGCGCTGCTCCCGTGTCCCGAGTACAGGGAGGCACCGCCCCAGCCGAAGGGGTACCGAGCGGTCTGCTCGGACCTGGCCACGGCCAACCGCACCACCTCGGGGTCGGCGAGCCTGCGCGCGATGAGCTCGGCGGTCTTCCTGGCCGCTTCGGACAGCGCCTCGGTGACGTGCCCGGATTCGACAAGTGTGCTCACGGATCTCCCTATGGGTCGCGCAACCGGCGGGCCTGGTGAGGGGCGCATCCCGGTAACGAACCGGGAGCCGGGACGCCGGTCGGCGGACTCCTGATCGCCACCTCGGGCGACAGGGCCGGTGGAAAAAGCTTTAATGAGAGGTGGCTGCCGTACCCGCGGCGTGAGGCGTTGGCGGGGCACGGCGGCTTCAGTGGTGGGCCCGCCGTGATTCCAGCGCGGCGGATCCATCCACACCCCCGGACACGGCTTTCCGACGCGACGATCGGAAAACGCTTCCTTATTCCTGGCTCGCGGGCCGGACGGCATATTGTGGGACGTGATTCCAGAGGCCGTCATTCGTGACGCACATGACGCGCCGACGGCTCGCCGGACGTATGGCCGTTTTCGGATGGCACGGCTTTCTGAAATCGCGACCCGTCTTACCTGAGCCGTTCCCGCGGTGTGCGGCCGCCGTGCCCGCGAGTTTTCTGCACGGACACGGCGGCTCGGGCGGGGCCGCCGAGATTCCAGCGCGGCGGACCCTTTCAGCGGACTACCAGCAGCCGAGCGGGCACTGCGTGATGCAGCTCACGCAGGTGCAGCTGCGGCAGGTCACACGGGTGCAGACCAGACGGGTCACCACGCTGATCGAGTCGGGCTCGGCGATGTCCCCGGGCTTGGCGACGCGGACGTCCAGGTCGAACTGGTCCCTGACAGCAGACATGTGTCTCCACCTTTTCATTTCTGGCCGTGAGGCCAAATGGGCTGGCACATGTGACGAGCGGAAATCCGGGGCGGTCTTTCCGGCGTTCAGCCGTCGGGGCCCGCCCGGCTTTCCTCTTCCGGCGCCGGACTCTGTCACACACATTCATCCTGACATTTCAGGACCACATGGCTCTATTGTCGATTACGCCGATTTACTCGAGGGCCGCCAGCACATCGGCCAGGTCGGCCAGTGCCGCGCCGGGACCCTCGGTGGCCAGCACGCCGCAGGAGTTGAGCACGACCTCGTCCGCGCCGGCCTCGTGGAACCGGCGCAGTTCGGCCGCGATCTCGTCGGGCTTGCCCGCCACGAACGCCCCGGCGTCCAGCAGTGCCCTGGAGACATCCGCCGGGCCGAGACCCGCCAGTTCAATCCCCGCCCGGCGCAACATGTCGGCGTAGTGCCCGGCCTCCAGGTGCGCGCCGGTCGCCACCCGGACGAGCCGCCCGATGTCCCGCCCCGGCCGCTCGACCGCGACGTGCACGACGGACACCACCCGGGGCGGCCGGGGACGACCCTGCGCCCCGGCCCGCAGCGCCGGGACCAGGACGCCGCCCAGATATCCGGCAGGCACCAGCCAGGTGATCGCGACGTCCGCGACCGCCCCCGCCGTACGCGCCATCATGGGCTGCAGCACGCCCGCGCCCACCTCGACCCCAGGATGCTCGGCGGGCAGCAACATACCGTGCACCGTGAAGTGCTCGCCCTCGTGCTCGACGGCCCGGCCGTCGAGCAGGGCGCGTACCGCCGACAGGTACTCCTCGACCGCCCGCCGGGGGCTGCGGTACGGCCGGCCGGCCAGGTTCGCCGTGAACTCCGGGTCACCGGCGCCGAAGCCCGCGACGTACGGCCGGCCGGTGAGCACGGCCAGCGACCTGGCCTCGACTGCGGCCTGGTAGGGATGGCGCAGCGGCAGCAGCGTGACGCTGGAGCCCATCGGCACGCGCAGCCCGCGCCCGGCCAGGTAGGCGGCCGCCAGATGGGTGTCCACGTTCAGCGACTGGCCCAGCCACAGGCGTTCAGCCCCCGAACGGAGCGCGAACTCGGCGAACGGCACGACCACGTCCGGATGGCGGATCTGCAACGGATAGACGACCGAGACGGCGAGGGCGTTCGAAGACATGTGAACCTCTCACATCGGGCGGATGGCACGGGGTGCCCATCGTGGGGCGCGGTGTCCCGATCCCTCAATTGGCGATCCTGACGATTTCCGGCCGTCCGCCGGAGTAAGGCATCCGGCTCGGTCCGGTGGAACCTGCCGGTTGAGTCGGGTCGGGGCGCGGGGGGGGGCGAACGGCCCGGCCCGCGGCCCCCCCCCCCCCCCCC